>JAAZBY010000587.1 GCA_012513595.1 Chloroflexota bacterium | reverse complement strand
TGCTGGCCAGGGCAAAGAGCGTCAGAGGCAGAAAGGTGGCCAGGGCAATGCGGTACTGCAGGCGAAGGCGCTTCATGGCGGCCTACTGCTGAAGGTCAAGCGTGATCCAGCCGCGGCGCAGCGCGACGGTCACTGCTTCGGTCCTGCTGGCCACGCCCAGTTTGCCATAGATGTTGCGCAGGTGCACCTGCACCGTGTAGACGCTGATAGACAGCCGGTCGGCGATCTCCTTGTTGCTTTTGCCGGCAGCAACCACCTGCAACACCTCCAGCTCGCGCTCAGAGAGGGCCTCCACCATCGTCGCGTCCGCACGGGGCGGCCGGCGTGCGGTGACCTGCTCCACAACCCGGCCGGTGATCTGCGGATCGAGCACGCTCTGCCCCCGATAGACCCGCCGAATGGCCCTGGCCAGCTCCTGGCCGCTACTGGTCTTGAGCAGGTAGCCATCGGCGCCGGCCTCCAGCGCGGGAAAGACGTACTGGTCGCTCTCATAGGCAGAGAGTATCAGCACGCGAACGCCGGGGTGCCGGTCCTTGATGGCCCGGGTCGCCTCGAGGCCGTTCAGGACGGGCATGCGCCCGTCCATGACCACCACGTCGGGGAGCAGCTCCGCGGTCATGTCGACGGCCTGCTGCCCGTCTTCCGCCTCACCAACGATGACCAGGCCGCCCTCCTGCTCGAGCAGCTGGCGGGTGCCTTCGCGCACGATGCGGTGGTCTTCGGCCAGCAGTACGCGGATTGAGGCCATTGAGGGGCTCCTGTTCATCCCGCCTCACTATAGCACACCTGCACGCAGACACGGCAGGCGGCGCGCTCCGTCGCGCCACCTGCCGCGCCGAGCGTGGGGCCGTGAGGTTACTGGGCCGGGGTGGGCGCCGCGATCGTCTCCGACTCGAGCACCAGAGAGCCGGAGCGAAGCGCGTAGGTGCGCACAACCTTCTGTGACGGGCAGCACATGGGGTCCTGCGGCCCGGCCACTAGCATGTTCACGACGATCTGGCCCTCAGCGACCTCGAGGCTCTCGATGCGCACACGGTCACCCAGGTAGTCGGCGCCCGCCTGGAGGGCCTGGCCCTCAACGTCGACGGCTGCGACGATGGTGAAAAAGCTGCCCGTTCCGCCGGTAGCGGCGGCCAGGACCACGGCGGCGTCATCAGCGCCATCGCCGTTCAGGTCACCAAATGCAGAGGCCACGAAAGCCACAGTGTCTTTCTGCGTGGCCCCCTCGCCGTATTGGTGCTCGTAAAGGCCGTCGGTCAGGCGGACCACGCCCAGGTCGCGCAGCTCGTACTCGCCGCCGCGGAGGGCCTCCTCGCCAATCTGCGGGGCGATGGCCACCATGGGTGTGGCGACGGGCGCGCTCTCGCCGGACGGCGCCGGGGTTGCGGCATCACCGGCCGGCTCCTCGGGCAGTGCCGTGACGCTGATTCCGCAGCCCGACACGAAAAAGAGCGCCCCTACCAGCAGGGCGGCCAGGCCAAGGGATGCGATGCGGGTTCTTGCGATGCTCATAACGGTATCCTCCTACGATCTATCCGGTATTCTGCCCCCAGCATACCGGACAGCGCCCCGCCGGGCATCACCCCTACCAGGTGTCTCACCCTACCTGAGACAGGGGGAAAAGGTACCTGTTTCCAGGTACCGCCGGGTGGCGCCCGCCGCGGGGCTAGCGCCCTTCCCAGACCATGGCCGGGGTATCGCGCCGGAACCCGGCACGTTCTAGGAGGGGCTGGGCCGCGCTGCCGATGGGCGGCGTGCCGTTCCAGGTGTTGACGAGCACCCGCGTCGGGCGCGTACAGAGGCCTCCCTCCCGGGTCAGGTGCTGGAGCGCGGTGAGGAGCGCCGCGCGCAGCGTCTCTTCGCCGAGATCCGGGGCCGAGCGCCAGGCTCCGCTGCCATGCTCATAGGTGAGCACGACCACGCCGCGGCAGAGCACCAGGTAGTTCGAGGGCAACCTCGCCAGCCCGGCCGCCAGTGTCGGCAACGCGACCGCCTCGGCGGGTGCCTCGTCGGCATCTGGGATCAGGTCCCAGGCGTGCACGTTGGCCGGGTCGCAGGCGTTCAGGATCACCAGGGCATCGCGACCGGCGGCCTCGGGGCTGTTCCACTCGCGAAGAGACTCGACCGCCTCCGGCAGGGCATATTGCAGCCCCGGCAGGCCGCGGACAAAGTAGCCGCGCCGCACCTCGCCGCGCA
>JAAZBY010000586.1 GCA_012513595.1 Chloroflexota bacterium | reverse complement strand
GCCTGGCGGTCGGTGAGCAGTATGATCTGGCCTACTTTTTCTCCGACCGGGTCAACCCGATCACGGTCGAGATCGCCGGCATCTGGGAGCCCCTCGACCGGAGCGAGCCGTTCTGGTACCGCCCGCCCGAGGAGCTCTACAAGGACGCTCTGCTGACCACGCGTGAACAGTACCAGACGTTCATCGCCCCGATTGCGCCCGAGGGCACCGGTTTCGACTTCTGGTATTATGTCCTCGACGACCGCCGCATGAACCTGGACAATGCGCAAGAGTACGTCGCCGCGCTGGACGAGATCGTCAAGCAAGTGACGCTGCGGCTGCCCAACGGCCGGATGGACTATGCCCCGACGACGGAGCTAATCGCCGGGCACGAACGCAAGACGGCCCTGTCGATCTTCCTGCTGGGCTTTAGCGTGCCGCTGGTGGGCATCCTGATCCTGTTCATCGCCTCGATCTCGACCATGGTGGCCCGCTACCAGATGCAGGAAACCGCCATGCTGGCCTCCCGCGGCACCAGCCGCGGCCAGATCCTGGGCCTGACCCTGGTTGACACGCTCCTGATCCTGGCGCTGGCCACTCCCCTTGGTATCGGCCTGGGGATGCTTTTGGCGCGGCTGCTGGGGTATTCGCTCAGTTTTATGCACTTTGTCCAGCGGACGCCGCTTGAGGTGCACCTGGCATCGCTAGATTGGCGGTTGGTGGGCGTCGCGGCGTTCATCGGCCTCGCCTCACGCCTCGTCCCCGCCATCTTGGCGATGCGCTACAGCGTGGTCACCTTTGAGCAGCAAAGCGCCCGCCGCAGCACGGCCCTGGGCGCCACGCGCGTGCTGCTCCTGCTCATTCTGGCGGCGGTGACGGTCTATGGCTATCGCCAGCTGAATCAGCGCGGCATCATGGGGCTCACCGGCTGGCAGGGAGAGGATCCGCTCGGCGACCCGCTCCTCCTGCTGGCGCCCACCCTGTACCTGTTCACGGCGCCGCTCTTGGCCTCGGAGGTGTTCGCCCTCCTGATGCGCCCGCTGGGCCTGATCGGGCGCTGGCTCCCCTCGGTCACCGGCTACCTGGGCTTCCTGAGCCTGGGACGGGAGGGCGGCCAGTACCGCACGCCCACCTACCTGTTGGTGCTCTGCCTCAGCCTGGGCGTGTTCTACGCCTCGCTGGCCCGCAGCGCCGATATCTGGCTGGTGGACCGCCTGCAGTACCAGGTGGGGGCGGACATCACCTTTGAGCCCGGCGTCAACGAAGAGACTGGCCTCACCCAGGCCGACATGGCCTGGCTGCTGCCGGCCTCCGAGTACATGAAGATAGACGGCGTTTCCGAGGCCACCCGCGTCGGCCAGTACACGGCGCGTGTGCCCGGCATCGGCTCCCAGTCAGCACGCGTGCGTCTTCTGGGGGTCGAGCGGCTGTACTTCCCTCAGGTCGCCTACTACCGAGAAGACTTTTCCGATCGCCCGCTCGGCGAGCTCATGAACGTCCTGGCCACCCGCTCGGACGGCCTCCTGGTGCCCAAAGAAGCCGCCGAGCTGCTGGACCTGGAGCCGGGAGACAAGGTCACCCTCGAGGTGCTGATCCAGGGGATCTGGCGGCCCCTCGACTTTGAGATGATCGGCACCTTTAGTTACTGGCCCACCGTCTACCCCCAGGAGGTGCCTGCCGTCGTCGCCAACCTGGACTATCTGCAGGTTCAGACGGGTGGCGAGTTCCCGCACAACATCTGGCTGCGCACCGACGCCGACGCCGACTCGGAGAAGGTGCTGCGAGCGGCCGAGACCCTGGGGATCGTGCCGCTGAAGCCGGCTGACCTGCGCAGCCTTCTCACCGCCGACAAGGAAAAGCTGGAGCGGGTGGGGCTGTTCGGCCTCTTCTCCATCAGTTTTGTGGCGGCTGCCATCTTGGCCGGCTCGGGGCTGCTGATCTACAACTCGGCCTCCATGTCGGGGCAGGCGTACCGTTTTGCGGTGCTTCAGGCGATGGGGCTCAAGAGGCAACAGGTGATCTCGGTCGTGTCGATCGAATACGTCGTCACACTGCTCTACGGCATGATCGTCGGCGCGGCGCTCGGCGTCGTAGGGGCCACGTTGTACGTGCCCTTTTTCCCGCTCAGCGAGGGGCCCACGCTGCCGGTACCGCCGTTCATCCCCTTTGTAGACTGGGACGCGACCACCTGGATGGCCGCCAGCATGGCCCTGGCGCTGGTCGTCGTCGAGGCCGTGATCCTCGTGCGGCTGGTGCGCACCAAGGTGTTTGAGGCGCTGCGCCTAGGAACGCGGGAATAGCCAGCACAGTCAAGCGCGCGCGGCCTGCACTGCGCCGGCCGGGGAGAGGAGAGCCACCATGGTTTTCGAAGAACGTTTCTCCTGGCTATCCGTTCTGGCGACCGTCCTGTGGCTGGTTGCGGCGATAGGCGGCTTGACTCTGATCCAGCCGCTGCTGGTGGTGTTTTTCGCCCTCGGGCAGATGCTGGGTTCCGGTGACCCGACCTCCGTCACGGAGGACAAGTACCGCATCATCTCGGCCCGCTACTTTGGCGTCTTTGCCTACGGCGCGGTGTGGCTGGCGGGCGTGATCTTCCTGAACTCCTGGTTCCTGAAAGCCAGGAGCGCCGCTCAGCTGTTCCTCCGCTTCGGCATCGTGATCGCGGGGGAAGCCCTCGTCTGGGGGCTCGGAGTGCTCGTGCAGGAACTGGTCATGAGCTGAGGGGCTACCGGCCGGGCCACCCAACCGTGCACAGACGCTGGCGCGCGCTCCACGCGGGGCGCGCGCCTTGCCGTTCGCCGGCCAGGGCAGGCGCGCTACCGCAGCCCGGCAAAGAGGTCCGCTTCCACCCCCTCTGG
>JAAZBY010000585.1 GCA_012513595.1 Chloroflexota bacterium | reverse complement strand
TGAGCACGGCGTTCAGGAAGGCCATCTCCATCGGCTTTTCGCCGCCGAACCAGGGCTGCCAGAGGTCCGGGTTCAGCAGCCGCAGGCCCACGAAGGCCAGGAAGGCCGCGCTAAAGAGCGCCTCCTCCCGTAGGATCGTCCGCCGGGCCTTCCGCCACGCCTCGCGGAGCGGCCGGCAGTGCCGGCCGCCGACGAAAAAAGCGCCCGCTCCGACCAGCAGCACCGCGCCCCAGGCTGCCGCCGGCGTGTTGGCCACTACGCGCAGGCTGGCCCCGATCCACAGCAGGTAGCCGGCCAAGAGGATGCCGATCCCCTTGGCCAGCGCATAGCCCGCGTCAGCCAGCGGGCCGGCCAGGCGCGCCACCAGCGGCCAGGCCGCCAGCCCGACGGCCTGCACAGCCAGCCACCACGACAGGATTGTCCAACCGGATGAGCCCGCGGCCAGGCTGTTCCAGCCGCGCCCATCGACGACCGGTAGGTCCTCGACGGCGCCCTCCAGCATGGCCGGCGACGCCTCCTTGCCCGGCGGACCCTCGGCATAGACCGGCCCGAAGGACCAGTGCCGGGCGAACCAGTCGCGCACCGGATCAACAGCCGACGAGAAGAGGTGCAGCCCCGAGGACGTCTCGCTGCCCCCGCCCGCTCCGGCAGACGCCCCTACTACGCGGTAGATCGTCACCGGGCCCTCGCGGTAGATTACCTCCAGCGCGGTGCCGACCATGCTCTCAAACTTGGCCAGGCCCGCGGGAGCATAGTAGGCGCGCTCCAGCTCGCCGACGTAGATGAGCCCCACCTGGTAGCGCTGCAAGAGGGCATCCGCCCTGGCGACGTCATCGGTGTTGTAGAGCTCGGCAAGGTCCTGAAGGCGCCAGTCCACCACCTGGCCGCTGTACGCGGCGCGCTGCTGGCGTTGGTGCCAATCCCACCCGATGATGGTGGGCAGGCCGGTATACACGGAGATGCGGCTGCCCCAGCGGTAGAGCGGCGTGTTCCCCTCGGCGATGACCGGGGAGCCCTCCACATTGTCCTGCAGCCACAGGATAGCGCGATAGTCGGCCGAGAGGTCGAACTCGGTGCCCTGGTCCGCGTAGCGCGCCGTCCGCATGTAGGCCATGCCGTCCAGCCCGGCAGGCTGCGCCGGGCTCCAGCGGTCGCGCACCTTGCCGTAGGTTGCGCAGACGGGGTAGAGGGCGGCGCAGATCAGGAACACGGCCAGGCCGGCCCGCCACGCCCCGCGCCAGGCCTCGTCCCAGCGCCGCTGAGCCGGCCAGATGCTGGCCAGGCCGGCCGCGCCGGCAATGCCCCACAGCACCCACACCTGCAGGTAGAACTTGAACACGGTGTTCATGCGGCCGATGTCGCCCTTGAGCACCACGTATTCGACGCCGATGGTCAGCGCAGCGCCGCAGGCGATGAGCGTCGCGACCCAGCGCACCTCCGGCGCCGTGCCGCGGTCGGCCGCCAGCACCGCGCCCAACACCACCAGGGGCAGCCCCAACAAGATGGCCCACTGCCCGGTGAGCAGCGCCCACACCAGCACCGCCGCCAGGAAGGCCAGGCCGAACCAGGCCGCCTCGTAGACCAGCGACTGCCGGCGCACCAGCGTGTCGTAGAGATGACGGGCGCGGTTGCGCCGCCGCCCGCCGGCCACAAAGGGGCGCACGGCGCGGACCAGGCTGTGCCGCACGCGGGGGTTACGCAGCTGGGCGGCCAGGTACGTGTAGGCCAGCAGAAGCGGCAGCGCCTGGATGGTCAGGTAGGCAGCCAGCGAGGTGCGGGGTCCGCGCCACGCCTCGACGGACGAATAGGCCGCGCCATAGTGGGCATGGTAGGGCCAGAACAACACGACGCTCAGGACCATCACCAGCCCAGCCCGCGCGGCGAACCGGCCGAGCAACGTGAGGTCCAGCCGGCCGCGCTCGTGATAGGCGTCGATGGCCACCGCCACCAGGGCCAGCCCCAGGTAGGTGGGATAGTCCCAGGTGTTGGCCCCCCACAGGATACCGGTGGCAAGGGCCAGCCCGGCCAGAGGGGCCAGGAGCCCCGGCGGCAAGAGACCCCACAGCCCGGCGCGTCCCCCGTCTGCGCGCCGCGCCGGGCGCACGACCAGCCCGACCGACATCGCCAGCGCCAGCAGCGTCAGCGGGAGGGCGATCAGATGGGCGTGTAGGTCCGCATACAGAAAGGTGAAGAAGGGGAACTCGTTGATCTCCCCATTGGCCATGACCCGCGAGGCGTTCCAGTAC
>JAAZBY010000584.1 GCA_012513595.1 Chloroflexota bacterium | reverse complement strand
TGGCCGAGTCGCGGGCAAAGATGTAGGCCATGCGCACGGCCTGCAAGAAGCTAGCCGTGGACAGGGTGATCTTGGTCTTGTACGAGGTGGGCACGGTATGGCGGAGGTCAGGGAACTGCCCCTCGACCAGCTGCGAGACCAGGTCAATATCACGCAGGTGGAAGAAGACCTGGTTGCGGGTGGGGGCGATGAGCATCTCGATGGGCTCCTGCTCGTCGCCGGAAATGCGGCGCAGTTCCTGCAGGGCCCTGGCCGGGATGATGGCGCTCATGGGCTGCTCGGGCAGGTCGGATAGCTCCACCGAGCGCAGCGACAGGCGGTAGCCGTCGGCGGCCGCGAAGGTGATCCCCTCGGCGTTCACCTCGGCAAGGACGCCGGTGAGCACTGGGCGACTCTCGTCGGTGGCGGCGGCAAAGGCGACCTGGTCGATCATCTCACGCAGGAGGTCGGGGGCGATGCGGACGCGGTGGTCCTCCTCAGGGACGAGGATGAGGGGGAATTCCTGGGCGTCGATCCCCTTGATGTTGGCCTCGTAGCGGCCGCACTTGAGGTTCAGCGTCTGCGTGCGGGTGATCAGAGACAGGTCGATCCGCTCGGAGGGCAGCGAGTTGACGAAATCGGCCAACAGCCGGGCGGGCACCGTGATGGCGCCTTCCTGGTCTACCTTGGCGCCGATCCAGCAGTTGATGCCCACCTCGAGGTTGGTGGCCGAGAGCTTGAGGCGGGAGCCATCGGTCGATAGCAGGATGTTGGAGAGCACCGGCAGGGTGCTGCGCGTGGCCACGGCGCGGCCGACGATGGACAGACCCTTGGCCAGGTTCTCTTGCAGGCAGGAGACTTTCATCAAAGTGCCCTCCTTGAGTGATATTCCAAACGGAGTATAGAGGCAACCGGAATGGGCGTCAAAGCCCGAGCGCTCCGGGCGGGAGCGCGGTCACTTGAACACGTAGATGCCGTCCTCGCAGGGATAATCGGCAGCGCAGGCGGCGCAGCGGAGCCCGCCCTCGGCGGGGGTTAGGGCCGCCCCGCAGGCCGGGCAGACGAAGAGGCGCGCGCGGTCGGACACAGCCGGGCTGGCCCGGCGCGCGACCAGCGACCGCAGGAACACGCTGGGGGCCGGGGTCAGCGGCGCGGTGACGCGCTGCAGGGCGCCGTCGAGGGCTACGAGGAGGCCGGTCGGCACGCGCCTCTTCAGCAGGCCCAGGCGAAAGAGCGACACCGACAGGCGCGGCCCCGGCGCAAGCCCCGCCTCTGACAGGCGCTGGCGCACCCAGGCCGGGTGAAAGTCGTAGTGCAGGTCGGCAAAGGCGTAGGGCTCCCGGGTGAAGGGATTGGGTCCCCGGCCCAGGGCGTAACGCAGGATGTTCTTCAGGTGGCGCTTGTTGGCGAACTCGAGGAGGAAGGCGCCCCCTCCGGCCGTGACGCGCGCAATCTGCCGGAAGGCCAGCGGCACGTCGACGAGGTGGTGCAGGACGCGCACCATGACGGTGGTGTCTACCGCGTCGCCGGCCAGTGGCAGGCGGTAGATGTCGGCTGCGACGTAGATGAAGCGCTCGTCCCCGAGGCGCGCGCGGGCGTACTGGAGCTGGGAGACGGAATAGTCGAGCAGGATGACCTCGTCGTAACCGCTGTAGAGGTCAGCCAGGCGGCCAAAGCCGGCGCCGATGTCGAGAAGGCGGCGCCCCTGGGCGGGCAGCAGCCGGCGGATGGCGAGGCGCTCGGCGCCATCCTCATAGTCGCGACCCCGTCCCTCCCAAAAGTCGGTGCGGTAGGTAGAATCCTCATAGTCGCAGATGGGCGGGTGATCGGGGGTGCTGTTGGCGTTGTTGGGCATGGGTGATGTTTCACGTTAAACATATGCCCCGCGCCCAGGCGCGGGGCAGGCGGAACAAGACCGGATCGCCAGCGATTGTAGGCGACGGCTGCTGAACCGTCAACAGCAGGCGGCGCGCCGGGGCGCGGGGCCCCTCATTGCACGGTCACCTGCGCGTAGACCTGCTGCTTGTTGCCGTCCAGGTCCTCGGCGATAAACCCGACCACATAGTTCCCCGGCGCGGCGTCCAGCTCCTGCCAGGTGAACATCTGGTCGCGGAAGGTCAGCGTGCCGGCCTCTTCGGCAGCCTGGCCGATGACGCGCCCCTGGGCGTCCAGGTCATACCAGCGCTCCAGGACGGTAAAGCTATCGCCGCTCTGCGGCGTGATCTCGCGCGGCGCAGCGGCAGCGTCGGATCCGGTGAACCCGAACACCTGCCGCAGCACGCCATCGCGGAAGTAAAGGCGCGCCAGCCGCGATTCACCCGACGCAAAGGTGTACTTGCCGTCCACGGTGTAGACGGCGTCTTCCGGCGCGGCGCCATAGGTGGCCGGCGCCAGCAGCGCGGGCACCGACGCGGTGCCGTCACTGATGGCGTAGACGAGCGGTTCCCACTCGAACTCCAGCGTGAACTCTCCCGCGGGCCACACCGGGTAGTAGACGCCGTCGACCTCACGGGTGTCGGCGCTCTCCAGGTAGTCCATATCGGTCACGTTGAGAGAGTTGGCCTGTGCGTCCAGGTAGCCGGCAAACAGGAACACGTGCCCCAGGTTCTGGGCGGTAATGTCGGTGCTGAGTAGCACCGGCCGCCCCGGAGCGGCCACCCGGCCCGACTGGCTGACCGGGGTCATCGCGATCTGCCCCTTGCCGGGCGCCGCGACGGCGGCTCCGCTCGCGGGAGCGGCCGGCTCACGGGCCGAGGCGTCAAAGGTGCGCCCCGTGTAGTGGAAGGCGAGGAAATCGTCCCATAGGGAGGTCCGGGCGAACTGCTCAGCGATGACGTTGTACGAGGCCGGCCCGGCGACGGGAGCGCTGTAGAGCTGCGAGTTGGGGAAGTAGATGGCCATTCCCGTGGCCCCCGGCTTGCCCGCGCCGTGCCGCTCGGCCACGACGGCCGCCTGCAGGGCGGCGAGCACCTCGTCTGCAGCCCCTGCGGCGCCCGGAGCGGTGTTGGCCTGCTTTAGCAGCTGTGCAAAGTGCCCCAGGTCGATGTAGGCGGGCGGAACCTGCTGCCCAAAGATGTTGGTGAACGACTGGGCATAGCCGCGCGCCTGGGCCACCGGGCGCTGGTCGGCCCCCTGCAGGGCGCCGCACAGGGCATTGACGCTCTCCACCAGGGCGGGCAGCGCCGATAGGTCCACGGCGCTCAGGGTGATGTCACGGCCCATCTGGCTGGCAACCTGATCGCTCGAGGGCAGGGTGAAGCCGAACAGGCCGCCCAGGGGCGTGCCCTGGCGCAAAAGGTCGGCGCGCGCCGCCTCGTCGACGATGCGCTGGTCGTCGCGGACGTAACTGTCGACGATCAGACGCCCCAACTCGGCGCCGTTCATGGTGGGGTTGTCTGCCAGGGCTTGCAGGAAGCCGGCGTAGGCCCACCCGAGCCCCGGCTCGGTCTCTTCAGAGGCCACGGCGTAGCGGGCGTGCGGCTCGAGCGCGCTGAACACCTCGATCTGGCCCATCAGGCAGGCGTCCAGCCCGATCAGCTCGAACCTGTCGAGGTTGAGGCGTTGGCGGATGGTCTGCAGCGCCGCGCCCAGCTCATGGAGGTACAGCTGGTTGCCCAGCTGCGCGGAGAGAGGGGAGCTGCTGTCTCCGCGGGCGGCGGGCGCCGGGTCACTCCAGCCGCCCGGCCAACCCATGCCGTGGTCGGACAAGATCAGGACCAGCCGGTCCGCCGGGTAGGTCTGGGCCGCCCAGACGACAAAGTCCACCAGGGTGTTCCCGTCGGCCATGTTCTGCTCACCCAGGTCGGCGATGAGCTGCGATCCGACGCGATCCAGGTCGGCATCGCGGGTGACGTAGTAGCGCCGCGTGCTCGTCCAGTCGCCATCGTCCGCATAGCCACCGGCGTGGCGGTCGATCTGTGCGACGATGCGGACCTGGTCGGTCGAGCCGACGCGCTCGGCCTCGTTCAGGTCCACGTAGATGTCCTTCTCCAGGATCTTGTCGTCGGCGTCCTCATAGAGCATCACGAGCCAGGTTGTGCCTGCCGAAGGGCCGGCGGGGGCCACGGCTGCAGCGCTGGTCGGCGCGGGCAGCCTCGTTGCCAAGGGCATCGGGGAGGCGGGCACGGCGGTGGCAACGCCGGCCAGCCCCTCGCCCGTCGGGGCCAGGCCCAGGTTCTCCTCGCCGCCGCCCTGCTGCATGATGGGGCGGATCACAAAGAGGTACAGAAGGATCAGAATGCCCAAAACAAGGATGGTGCGGCGCGACAGGGCGGGAGCGGGGCCAGCAGCCTGCGAGGATGCCTGCTGTGCCGGCGACCCGGGCGTCTCCCCGGCGCGCGGCAGACCGGCCTGATCGTCAGTGCGTCCCTCGCGGCGGGGCGCGTCCGCGCGCTCTCTGCCTGCTGGCGGCGGCGCGCCGCTCGGCCGGCGCCGCTGGGCGCGCACGACGGGTTTGCGTCCCTTTTCGGGCCCTGTCGGGTTGGCGTTACTGCTCATGGCGTGCCCTCCCCTGTGGTGCGTCTACCACCAAGATCAGAATAGCGTCCCGCTGGCAGCACGTCAACATAAGGAGAGGATCGGCCGGGCTCCGCCTGCGCTGCGGACCACTTGCTCCCGACCGAAGGGAGTGCCCATTTGCACGACAACAGCACTTGATGTATATTGCGCCCCGCTTGGCACTCTCGCCTGCCGACTGCTAGCACGTTGGCGGCCCAGGGAGTGGCTCGGTCAAGATTGGTAGGTGCTGGTCCGCAACAGACGGAGGAAGATCCCATGTCTACGAGTCTTAGGCCCCTCGGCAATCACATCGTCGTAGAACCGATGGAGCAGGAAGAGGTCACCGCCTCGGGGATCATCATCCCCCAGACCGCCAAAGAGAAGCCCCAGCAGGGCACCGTTTTGGCCGTCGGGCCGGGCAGGATGCTGGACAACGGCAAGCGCGACACGATGGCGATCAAGGTCGGCGACAAGGTCCTCTTTGCCAAGTACGCCGGTTCGACCTTCAAGATCGACGGCCGCGAGATGCTCGTCCTTACCGAGGACGAGGTCCTGGCGATCGTCCTGTAGCGGCCGGTTGCGACGTTTCTCACCAGGGAGGGTGTGATCATGGCCAAGCAGTTGCAGTTTTCGGACGAAGCCCGTCGCTCGCTCAAGGCGGGGCTGGACAAGTTGGCGGAGGCGGTGGCCTCGACGCTGGGCCCCAAGGGGCGCAACGTGGCGTTGGACAAGA
>JAAZBY010000061.1 GCA_012513595.1 Chloroflexota bacterium | reverse complement strand
GCGGCTGTAGCGCGTCTGCGTCACGTCGACGGCCAGTTCCCGCTGCACCTCGTCCACCATCTCGGCCGTATCGAGAAAGGCGCGCAGGGTATGCTCCGTCTCCTCCGGTGTGAGGCGGCTCCGCACCGTGCGCGCCAGCTGCAGAAGCAACTGGTGGTAGGTGCGATAGGGGACGTAGCGTGGGCCTTCGACCAGACGATTCAGCACAACGACCAACGGCTCGCCGCTGCCCAGCGGGGTCAAGAGGAATCGCTGCATTTCGCCGGCCAGGTGCGCCTGGGGATGGCGCTGGACGTAGCCCCGCAGCGCGTCGGGCAGCGGCGTGCCCAGCGTAGTCTCGGTCACCAACGTATCGGTCAGGATCATGGCCTCGTCGTGGATCTGCCCCTCGCGCCTGGCGCGCAGGGCTTGCAGAACCAGGGCAGCCACCTCGAAGAACAAGATCCCCGCCGCGACGGCCAGGATCGGCCCGGCCAGGGCCAATACGCCCAGCGTCAACACGCCGGCAGCCACGAACGTCCCGGCAATGGCCTGCGGAGAGACCACCCGCCAGGGCTGGCTCTCCTCACCGGGCACAGGTCCGGAAGGCTCGCGGTTGCGAAACCAGCCAAGCAGGGCCAACCCCACGCCGAGGCCCAACAATGCCGCCATCGAGATCGCGATCCACCGTTCCACCTCACATCTCCTTCGCCCTGGACAGCAGCCAGGGTACGATTCTCTCAGTCGCCAAGCGGACCGACATGCCGACGGTCATCACGGCCAGGAACGTGACGACGACGTGTCCAAACAGCCCGAACGCTGCCGGCATGGATGCCACCCAGATCGAAGCTTCGACGGTGTGGAGCAGCACCGACACGGTCCAAAGCAGGACGGCCCGCCACCCTTTGCTGCTCCTGGCTTTCGATCGAAGCCTGCGGAGCCCCACAACTGGGCTGAGCCACTCTGCACTGTCGAGGGTGAGAATCACGCAGACAAGGGCGAACGCCGCAGAACTGATCCACCACATGGTTTCTACACTCACGTTTCCTCCAGGCTTTTCAACAGCCGCTGCGCGGCACGGTAGGCGCCGATTTGCTGCAAGAGCCGGCGGGCTTGCGTTCGGTCACCTGTCGACAGGGCCAGGCAAGCCCGCGTGTAAAGGGCTTGCTTCTCGCCCTCGTGGCTGTCCGCTGGCCCGCTCTCAAGCGAGAGGGCTTGAACAGGCAGGGTCTCTGTCTGTGGATCGAACCCACTCCATCGGTTGCCGGCCCAGCGGTGCAGATCGTCGTACGCCGCCGGCAGCAGGCGCACGATGGCGCGGGCCACCCGCGCCTCGTCTGGCGCATTGCTCACATCTTTAGCATCCACTTTGGCCTGCAGCGCGCGGAGCTGCTCGGCCCGGGCGTGGATGACCCGATCGCCGGCGCCCGGTGGCAGGCTTTCCAGAGGCAAGTCGGCCAGTGTCGCCAGCGCGTCCCAGTGCTGCCCGGCTTGCCCCAACCTGGCCGCTCGTTCCACTGCACGGTCCACGTCAGCCAGTGCCTGCAAGCCGGAGTCGACCTGTGCACCGAGATCCTCCATCCCGACCTGCTCCAGGGCCACGGCCGCTTCGGGGTCCTGGGACGTGGCTTCGAGGATCTCCCGGGCCTGGAGCCAGTCACGCTCCTCGGCCAGGGCCTCGAGCCGTTCTCTGGTCCGTCGCGCACGATCCAGGGCCGACTCCCAACGAGCAGGTTGAGCCAGCAACGTCTGGTAGAGCAACTGCGCGACGGTCCGGCGCCCTTCCTCACCGGGGGCGAGGTGGTAGAGGCTGCTCAGGCGACGCGTTGCCTCGACGGCCTGGTTGCCCTCCAGGGCAGCCTGGACCATGGCCAGCTCTGCCTGGAAGGTCGCCTCGTCCAGGCTGCCGGGCTGGAGCTCGGCCAGCGCGAGGCGGGCGGCGACGTCGTCCGGCCAGCGGAATGCAGGGTTCGCTTCCCAGTTCACGGCCAGCTCTCCGCCCTCGACCCGCTGCCGCACCTCAAAGATCGGCAGTAGCTCCCAACCGGTACCGCTGTCGCCCAGACCCGCCAGCCAGTACACCCCGGCGACGACGAGCCGGTCATCGGCCAGCCGGTCCATCTGTACGATCAGCCGCAGGCCGGCTGCCAGGTTGCGGCGCACCAGGTGCTCCTGGCGGCCGCCGCTGAAGGGGGAAGGTGGGCGGGTGCCGCCCATCTGCGCCGCCGCGACCAGCCTCTCCAGGCCATCTACCGGCGAGGTGCCATGGACCGTCATCCACACGGCTCGGTAGCTGGGCATGACGGCGATGATCGCTCCCGCCTCTGCACCGCGCACCTCGCCGCAGACGAGGATGTTCCGGCAGTTCATGCGCAGCGAAGCGAGCACCAGCCCCAGGAACCCGACGGGCGCCTCCTGGCCGGGCCTCGGTCGCGGCACCTGGAAGGCAGAGACGTGGGCCAGCCCGTGAACGTTGACCTCGGGATCGTCCTCGACGAGCACTACGTGGCCCTGCGCTGCGGCGGTCAGGTGCAGCAGCGCCTCGAGCAGGGCCGTCTTGCCCGAGCCGGGCATGCCGGTCACCGCGATCGACACGCCGGCGCGCACCGCCTCGCCCAGGAACGCCGCCATCTCGCCGTTCATCCGACCCTGGTCGACGTAGTGGCTGAGCGGGAAGGCCTGGCGCCGCCCACGGCGCAGGGCGAGAAAGGGTGCCTTGCGCCCCAGCAGGTTGAGGTGAACGCGGGTGGCCGGGCCGTCGGGATCGTCCCACACCAGGTCGATGACCGGTTCCGCGGGCGTCAGGGACCGCCCGGCGCGCTGCGCCAGGGCATCCATTGTGCGCAGCAACGACTCGGCCGTGTCAAAGCCGGGCACAAAGGACACGCCGCTGCGGTCCAGCCGCTCCACCATGAGCAGACCCGGCCCGTTGGCCGTGACCGAGGTCACCGTCTCGTCGCCGAGCAGGGCATCCAGCGGACCCAGGCCAACCGTCTCAGCGTACAGGCGGCTCAGCGTCGCCGGGTCAGGGCTGAGTGGGGCGTCGATCAGAACCCTGTCACGCAAAGCCTGGGCGATGGCCGCGCGAATCGCCTCGCCGTGGCCGGTTTCGCCCGGGTTGAAGGTGGTAAGCGGCAGGGTTCTGAGCAGGTAGCGGCGCAGCTCGGTCCGCTGCTGCGTCGTCAGCAGGTAGCCCTGGAGCTGCCGCTCCAACCGTGCCGCCAGGTAATCGTAGCCGGTCCAGTCCCCGGTCACGGCCGGCCTCCTTCTACCAGCCACGCTGCCAGCCTGGCGTAGGCCTGCGCCGGAGGGCAGAGCCGCTTCTTCTGAAAGTCGTACACCAGATCGGTCTCGTGGTGGGCCGCCGCCGTTCTGGGATCATAGGGGATGACCTCAGCGATCTCCACACCTAACGCCTTTTCCAGTTGGCGGGCGTTGCCCGTCGCCGGGTTGCGGTGGATCAGCACGCCGCGCACGGTACCGTGCTCCGTCCCGCACGCAGCCACAAAGTCGAGCACCTGCCGGGCGCCCCAGCGCTCCATCGGCTGCGGCTGAACGACGACCAACCCGACAAAGGGCAGTGCGTTGCCACTCACCGAAACGGCTTCGGTACTGCGGAGAACTGCCGCCGGGAAGGGGGAGCTGCGCTGCAGGTCGGGCGGTGTGTCGAGCAGCACCACGTCAAAGCGCTCGCCAAGGGCGGCCAGCACCGCCTGCGCATGGCGCGTGGTCAACGCCGTCCAGGGCTGTCCGCTGTTGAGGGCACCACCCGGCGCAGCCAACAGGGCCAGCCGCCCGTCGTGCAGAGAGATCAGGTGCCGATCCAGGGCAGCGCGAATGCCACCAGGCGTGCGATCGGCCACCAGGTCGAGCACGGTCGTCGACGGCTCCACGCCAAGCAGGCGGGCCAAGTCGCCGCGTGTCAGGTCGCCGTCTACGGCTGCCACCCGCAACCCGTGGCGCACCGCGAGCGCAGTGCTCAGGTTGGCGATCAGAGAAGTCTTGCCCACACCACCCTTGGCGCTCAGCGCCAGCACGACGCGCGCCTGGGCTTCCCGGCGCCGCGCCAGCGCCAGATAGGCGGCCACGTCGTCCACCTGGCCCGGCCGGAAGACGTGCACCCGGGCATGCTGCAGCTCATCCCGCAAGTACCCCTGCGCCTCGCTCACCACGGCCGCCACACGGCAGGCAGGCCAGCGGCCGGCCGCGGCATCCAGCAATTCGACGAGGACACGGTCGACGCCGGGGTCGTGCAGGCCGGAGACGTCGGCGACCATCACGGCCGGGGCCTCGGCGCCGGCGCGCACAAACGCCAGGGCGGCCGCCGGTTCGACAAAGTGGGCCACCGTCTCCAGCCGGTAGGTCGTTTTCAACTCCTCGAGGCAGGAGGCGATGGGTACATCGGTATGGCTGTTGGGGCCAACCAGCACAGCTCTCATCGGATCGGCTTCTCCTCGGGGGCGGCACTCTCCGGCTCCCACGCGTCTGCCGGACCGATGGGCTGGAACAGCTCGGGGGCAATGCGTCGCAGGTCGTAGCGGGTTAGCGCCGGCAGGTCGGGGTTGGCATCCTGCGACAGCAAGAGCAGGGGGCGCACCGGCTCGACCTCGGACGCCAGGTAGGCGTCGAGGACCACCGCCTGCTCGACTTGCAGGGCGAGTGTCGCCGTGGTCTGGCCGTCGCCCTTGACCAGTTTCAGCAGCGGCGCCTTCTGGAGCAGCAGCAGCCCCTCGCCGACCTCATCCTGGACCAGCACCAGGTCGACCAGGTCGCCCGGCACCAGTTCCTGGGTGAGCGGTGTTTGCACCACCAGCACGTAGCCGCGCCAGCCGACAGGCAGCAGCACCTCGCCCAGGACGCGCCGCTCGGGCGGCACGTCGCTCAGCATGGCGGCATTGAGCAGGGTGCCGGCAGGCACGTGGACCACCGTCCAGAGGTCCAGCGGTGCGTCGCGCAGCACGGCGATCTCTGCTGCCCTGCGCCTGGGTAGATCCACCTTGATCACGTCCTCGGCCGTGACCTGCGCGTAGCGCGGCAGGTCCACGGCGGCCACGTACACCGCCTCCGTCTGGGTGTTGACCCACCACAGCCCACCGAGTGCCGACACCGCAATCAGCACCAGGATGATGCCGACGCCTCGCAGTCCGAGCCTTCTCTTCCCTTTCATGGTTCTTTTCTCCTGTCCTTCGTCTTTGTCTATTGTGGTGACTCGCCCGCCTCGGCCACCGCCCGGCCGGGCAGCGTCACCGGCCAGCTGCCCCACGGCAGGCGCACCGGCATCCGGACGCGCAGCGACACAAACGGCACCTCGTGGCACGGCCCACCCAGCGGGTCGGGCAGGCATTCGCCCGGATTCGGGTTCAGCACATGCACCTCGGCATCGTGCGCCAGATCCACCGGATCGCCGTCCACGAAGGGCAGGCGCGCCAGGTTCTCGGCCAGCAGCCGCCGCGTGGCTTCCTCCGCCCGGCCGGCGTCCAGGGCGCGGGCACCAGGCAGGCCACCGACCTCGAGCGTGCCTGCCGCGGCGGCAGAGTACGTCGCTTCCTGTAAGGCAGTCCAGCACGAGCGCAGCCACAGCAGGTTCACGGCCAGCACGGCGCCGGTGGCGATGACGGCCGCCAGCAGCACGCCGAACAGGGCGATCTCTTGCCCCTCTTCCCGCCGATCCTTCCCCCCAGGGTTTCTCATGGTACCCACGCTCCATGCTGCGCCCGCACCTGGTGGCTGGCCGGCAGCTCTCCCTCAGCGCCCCAACCCAGGACGCGGATCTCGAACGGCTTGGCCACCTCGACGAGCACCAGGTCGCCAAACTCCACCGTGCACGGCTCCACCCAGCAGACCTTGGGGCTGCCATCGGGGTTGAGCACTGTCGTGACCACCACGACGTCGCCGGGGTCCACGGCGTGGGCCCGGAGCGTGTCCCGGACCACGGTCTCGACCTGGACCACCGACCCGCTGTCGCTCGCCTGCCTGGCGCCGGCCACGGCACCCGCCTGCAGCCCCGACCAGGTGTTGAACAACTGCGCAAAGTAGATGAACAGCAGCACCGTCAGCAGCAGGATGGGCAGAATCAGGGCGAACTCGACCAGCCCCTGTCCCGACTCGCGTCCCTTCTCGTTCATACGACCTCTCCCGGCCACTTCAGTCCGTCAGGCCCTGTGTGATGCGCTGGATGTTGACCTGTTGGGCGCGCAGCCACAGCGTCTTGCCCACGATGGGTTCGACATCGGCGGTGCGCTCGCAGATCCCCTCGTCGACCAACCACACCAACGCGGCACCGAATATCGCGTCCAGCTCGTCAATGGTTGGCAGCCGTTCCAGGCGCTCATACTGCTCGGCCAGTTCTTTGTTGAGCTCCACGACAAAGCCGACGGCTGCTTCTTGTGGCTCCAGCACCCGGCCATAACCGTAGACGGGATCGTGAAGCATCGCGACCACGTCCTCGACCGTAAACTCGGTCACTCTCTGTGTCATCTGCCTTCCTCCTTTACCTGTACATGGTTTTCCAAGTTGGTTTCGCCTGCTTTTTTCGGTTGCTGTTCACTTATCGTCAAACCCCCGGCGCGCCGCAGCCCCGTTCCAGGAAAAAGTCGTATCGCGGATTGAGGCGTCGAACCGGCGCGCACGCGCGTCTCGCGACAAGGTCGCGGCGCCGCACGTGGTCACTGTCCGGAACGGGCGTGGAACTCTCGTCTCTGCTGCGCCCTGCTTCAGAGTCACAGTCAGCGGGCTAGAGGGCAGCGCGCTCACCGCGACACCCCAGGGCGACAGCAGCAGCGCCGACACGCTCACCCCCACAAGCAAGGTGGGAGGGCAGGTAACGCGGGGGCGAAGTGGCTCTTTCATGGCAGTTGCTCCGTTTCCAGCACGTAAGTTTCGCCAGGTCCAAAGTAGCCGTTCTCAGAGGTCACCGTCACCACGACCACCTCGTCGCAGGCCGAGACCCAGTCGATGCTCGCTTCGGCGCCGTCCGTGTCGGCGAGTGTGCCGCTGCACGTCGCGATCTCCACGTTGGTCGAGGCCCACCCACCCAGCGTGTGGGTGCGGACCTGGACGTGCAGGCCCGACCAGACCCACAGGTGCACAACATCCACGTCGCCAGTGGGATCGAGGCTGCGCGCCTGTGCCTCGTTCACGGCGATCGACGAGTGGTCAGGCGGGTCATCGTTTTCGTACGAGTCGCCGGGCGCTGGCGTGGGTGTGCTGGTGGGCAGTGGGGTTGGAGTCGGGGTAGGTGTGGGTGTGATGCCGCTCGGGCACTCTGCATACCCCACCTGCGGTGTCGTCGTAGGCAGCACGTAATCTGCCACCTGGTAGCCGTCGGCCAGCATCGGCACCGGCGTGCCCTCCACGTCCACCTCTTCGAACTCCAGGCACAGGCCGGTCAGCGGCGCGCCGGACGGTACGCCGTAGACGTCGCTGTAGGGATTGGTGAACTGGAAGGGCACCACCATCCGTCCCGAGCCGTCCGGCTTGGCGAAGGCCGGGCCAACCGTGAAAGTCAGCGAGTAGGGCTGCGCGACGCCCCAAGCACCGGCGATCTCTTCCGTCGTGGCGGCGATGGCGTCCACGTACGGCACGGGTGGATTGCCGTGCGCTGCCAGCAAGCTGTCGCTGCACAGGACCGAGATGCCATAGTAGTCGGGCTCGGGCGTGGCCCAGATGCCGGCCCAGATCATCTTCGCCGTTTCAATCAGATCGCCCCAGGCGGTGACCACGTTGGGATTGCAGCTCAAAAGCGGCGTTGCCAGCAGCACGATGAGCACTAGGAGCAGGTGTCGCCTGTGCTTCATGGGCACCTCTCCCGCAGCCGGCGACGCAGCGCGGCCGACGACTTGAAGACAGGGACCCGCCTCCCCTCGACGGTGTAGTGACCGGGGCCATCGAACCGGTGCAGCGTGCGGCCGGGGTATGCCTGCGTCTCAAATCGTCCAAAGGTGGACAGGACCACACAGTCGTCGCCGGCCAGCGCCTCGACGATGGTCTCCAGGATCGCGTCCAGGGCTTCCCGCATCTGCTCTCGTGTCAGGCTGCTCTGCCGCGCAGCCACATCGACCAGCTGTCGCTTGTTCATGCCGTCATCCGATCTCCATGTCCTGGCCCAATGCCGCTTCGATCTGCTTGCCGAACTCTGATCCCAGGTCCGTCGCAGTTTCAGGCTCCTGTTCACCGACTGCCACTGGCTCCTCTGGCCGGGGCGCCGGGGGTGCCGGGGGCTTGTGTGGCCTGGAGCTCAAGCCGGCGAGCGGCGCTCTGGGCTCCACCCGGTTCAGGCGCCAGTCGCGGCGCCGGAAAAAGGGCGCCAGCTCGGCGGTAAAGATCGCCTGCTCGGCCCGTCCCGCCTCACCGTACGCCGCAAACACCGTGGCGTGGCCTCGCTCGGGCCGGATGATGTCGTCGGCCAGCAGCAAGGCCCGGGCGCGCAGGCTGGCGGTGCTGCTGTCGTGCACGCCGCCGCCCGGCGCGCGAGAGCGGGAGACAGAGGTGAGGGCCACCGTCTGCTCGCCGCTCAACTCGGAAAAGTACTCGGCCGTCCGGCTGTCGCAGCCGCCAAAGACGATGCGCGTCGCCAGGCCGGCCAGGAGCTGCTCCGCCTCACCCGGGCTAGCATAGATGTGGTCGAACTGGGCGAGGGACTGGGCAGCGGTCAGCACCGAGATGCGCCGCTTGCGCACCAGGTTAATGTCGCGCACCAACGACTCGAGGCGGCCCAGGGCCGGAAACTCTTCCAGGATCAGTCCCACCGGGATGGGCAGGACGCCCCCGGCCCGTTGGCCCAGGTCGTCGAGGTGTGAGGTGAGGACGCGCAGGATCGTGCCCAGGTAGGGACCGTAGGCTTCCGTGTGCCGGCGCGCGCAGCGCAGGATGACCACCGTGGGCCGGGTGATGAGCTGGTGTGCCAGATCCAGGTCGGTGTGATCCGTGATCGCCCGCAGGGCGGGCGAGGCCCACGGTGCCAGGCCGCTCTCGAAGGCGGTGGCCATGATGTTCAGGGCCAGGCGCGGGTCTTTGGTGCCCATCGAAGCGGCAAAGTCGGCGGCCAGGTCGGCCACGCCGGGCACCCGGCTCTCTTTCAAGTCGCCCGCCATCTGCTGTAGATCGTGCCGGGCGTCCAGGATCGCACCAAAGCTGGGGTAGTGCAGGGCGCAGGCTGCCAGCAGGTTGATGGCCGCCTTCCGCCAGAACGAATCGCCGCCCTGCCGGCGGTCGCCCGAGAGCAGGACCGCGGCCATGGCCTGGGCATCGGCCACGTCGTGGAGCCAATCGCACAGGTTGATCGCGCAGCTCGCCTGCGGCTCGCTCGGGTTGTGGGCGACGAGCAGGTGGTCGGTGACGGCCGCGATCTTGGAGATGTACGGCTCAAGTTCCCCCTGCACGTCGGTCACCACCAGGCTGTGCCCGGCGCGCATCCTGTCGGCGATGGCCGGCAGAATGACGCACTGGGTCTTGCCTGAACCTTGTGGTCCAAACACGGCCACACCGCGGGCGACGTCCTCGCCGCTCAGGCAGAAGCGGGAGCCGAGGCGCTGCCCCTTCACCCCCCAGAACTGGCCCTGCACCGTCCAGCCCCACGGATCGGGCCGGGACCAGCGGCGGAACGTGGCCGGGGGGCAGAGGTGCGCGCTGCCCAGGGCGCCGCTCTGCCCACGGTCCTTTTCCAGTATCCGTCTGGCCCCCTCCCCCGGCTGCTCGCGCGTCGCCAGGTGGTAGAGATAAGCCAACAGGCCGAGGCTCAACACGACGCCGGCTGCCGTGATCTGCTCCCAGAGGCGAAAGGCAGCGGGGCCGACGTAGCGCTCGGCAATCTCTTCGAGTCTGCCCCAGGTGACGGGATCGACCGGCCGCCCGACGCCAAACAACCCGACCGCAACGCCGGCGCCGAGGATGCCAACGGCGGTGGAGAACAGGACCGTGTTCCTGGAACGGCCCAGCAGCCACAGGGTCAGGGCAGTGGCCAGCGCCGCACCCACCACCGCGGTGAGCGGCGGGTAGAGAGGCAAGCGCTCTGCCAGGCGCGACAACAGAGTGTGGATCATAGCGACATCTCCAGGTCGAATGATGGGCCGGGCTCGATCTCCGGCTCGACCGCTCGCCCGCGCTCGGGCTCCGGCTGCTCCCGCTCCCGCTCTCGTTCCCTGTCGAGCTCGTAGACGCGGTCGAGCTGGCGGTAGACCGTCTCCTTGAAGGCGTCGATCTCGGCGCGGTTGTTGTACAGCGGCGTGCGCTCGCGCGTCAGCGGATCTTCCGTGGCGGCGGCCAGGATGACATGGGCGTGCATCTGCTCGCCATAGTCGCGCGCCGGACGGTGCACGACGAGGCTGTACTCGATGGCTCCCACCTGCGGCCTTCTGTCGTGCTCCAGCCGCCACGCTTCCCACTCCTCAATGGCCGCCCTGACGGCTTCGACAAAGCGGGCTTGTGGGTCACCCTCGACGCCGGCCAGCGCTTCGGGATCGGGCGAGATGACCAGCGCGTGGCAATAGGCGTGGCGGTTGGCCGGGCTCAGCTCATCTAGGCGCGAAAGGATGTGCTGGTAGCAGGTGCCGAGCCCACCGTCCACCCAACGCTCGGGGCCGCCGGCCATGGGGATGTGATCGTCCCGGTTGTCCCTGTATTGCAGGTACTTGAGCAGGCCGCGCACGTTGGGAAAACTGCTCCCACCTCGCTTGCTGTGCGCATAGCCAAAGTTACAGATCGACTTCATTTCTCGGTCCTGAGCAGCTTGTCCAGCGCCGGCTGGCTCGCCAGGCTGACGATCTGTTTGGTCGCCTGCCCGGCGTCGAGCCCTTGCCCTGTGGTCAACACCAGGATCGCGGCGGCCAGCAGCAGCTTGCCGATGTGGGTCATCTGCCGCAGCAGTTGGTGGTGCATCAGCTCCAACTGGTGCACCACGGTCCGCCCGAGACGGCTGCGGCTGCTCATCACGTCCTCCTGCACGTCCAGGTATTCCCGCAGTGCCTGCCGGATGACGTCGTTCAGGCTGGTATCGTGGCGCTCGGCCATGAGCTGCAGGAACTGGTGCATCTCCTCGGTCACGTACAGCCGGATGTGCTTGGTGTACTGGCCTGTCCGGGTCATAGTCTCTCCCCCGGGCGCGCCGGCGTCCCTGCGTCGCATCCCGCAGGGGTGCGCGCAGGAGCCGGAGCGCAACTGCCTGCTGAGGCAAAGCCGCAAGAAGCCGGCCCGCACGCCGCGGAAGCGCATCGCCATGCGGAGCGGTGGCAGCGTCCCGCACCCGACCGGTGCCCGTCCCGCACGGCGCCGGGCCGCATGCCCATGCGCTCGGGGGGCGGTACCCCGCACCCCCCTTTTAGCTTGCTACCCCGGCGCTGAGGCGCGTTCCTTCCATCCCTGCGTAGCAGCAGGAAGCAGCGCCTCAGCGCCGGGGTCCCGGTTTTGTCCCTGGGAGTCCCTGTCATGGTGTGACACCCCCCTCTCCCCACGCCCGGTGCAGCGCATCGACCATGGCTCGCGCGGTGATAAAGCGCCGCTTCGGCTCCTTGTCGAGGGCACACAGGATGACCCGCTCGACGGCGCCGGGCAGGTCGGGCACGTGCGCCCGCGGCGGCATCGGGTCGGAGCTGATGGCCATCAGGGCGATGCTCAGCGCCGAATCCCCTTCGAAGGGCAGGTGGCCGGTGACCAGCTCGTACAGGATGCAGCCCAACGAGTAGATGTCGGACTGCGGGTTGGCCGCCTGGGCGTCCAGGGCCTGCTCCGGCGCTGTGTATTCCGGCGTACCGAGCACGTTCTGCCCGATGGTCGTGATCAGGGTTGCCCGCGTCCGGCGCAGCGTCGCCAGGCCAAAGTCGGTCAGGATCGCCTGGCCCAGACTGCCTGCTCCGGACCTCGCCGTCAACAGCACGTTGCCCGGCTTGACGTCGCGGTGGATGACGCCCTGGGCGTGGGCATAGTCGAGCGCGTCGGCCACCTGGCTCAACAGGCCCAGAATCTCGTCCGGGCAGAAAGCCTGCCCTGCCGCCCATCGCCGGCGCATCTCGGCCGCCAGGTCGCTACCCTCGACGTACTCCATCGCCAGGTAGTAGGTACCGTCGAGGGGGCCAAAGTCGTACACCTGCACGATGTTCGGATGGCGCAGGGCAGCGATCGTCTTGGCCTCGCGCTGGAAGCGCTGGATCAGCTCGGGCGTCGTCGGCAGAGCGCCGGCCAGCACCTTGATGGCCACGTGGCGGTCCAGCTCGGCGTGCAGGCCGCGGTAGACGGTCGCCATGCCGCCCTGGCCGATCTTTTCCTGGACCTGGTAGGGACCAATGTGCCGGCCGACGATTTCGCCTGGACTTGCAGGCAATGGCCAGGATTGCTCCACAGCCGGGATGGATGGCGTGACCCACACCTCTTCGCCGGGTCCGGGCAGCGGGGGCAACCACAGCGCTTCTTCTGGCTGCGACTCGGCGAGCTCTGGAACGGCCGGCACAGTCTTCGCCTCTTCCGACTGCGCCGCCCCTCCCGTGCCTGCCTCGTGCTCGGGACGTGCTTGCAGCGGTGTGCTGCGCCCCCGCCGGCGGGCGCGCGTCGCGGCCAGGTCAACGACGACTGTCGTGGCGCCGGCCAGGAGCAGACCGGCCAACGTCAGCACCTCCGTGCGCGGAACCTTCACTGCCGCCACGACGGCGAGGGCGAAAACAGAAAGCAAGGCGACGGCTGGAATGACGATCCGCTTCATGGTTGCACCTGGTCGCACCTGGTAGCAGGTGGTAACAATCGGACGCTGTGGTTCATCGGCTATCCCTCAGCACCACCGGGCCGGGCAGGTCCGGCAGCCGGGCCAGCGCCGTGCCGGCGGGCAGCTCGACCAGCTCGGTGGCGGTGTAGGCCAGATCCCAGGCCTCAACTAACGAGTCGGCCAGCCTCTCGGAGCAGCGAAAAATGATCTGCCCCGACTCTTCAGGGAGTTGGACCTGGTAGGCATCCGGCTCCTGGACGTCCAGTACCAGCGACAGACGGGGATCGCGGCGTGCGATCTCGATCCAGCGCCGGCCCGCGTCGGCACAGTACGCCCGTGGGTCTTGCAGGTAGTGGGCCAGCCGCAGGTCGTCTCCACCGGCATCGAGCACACGCGCGAGAGTCAGGTTGAGCACGGCCGCCAGGAAACGGTCATAATCACGAAAGTCGGCGTTGGTCAGGGGCACCAGGAACAGGGCCGGTTTGCTCAACGCTCGCCCGGCATTCAGGAAAGGCGGCTGGCAAAGGACGTGGATCGCCCCACTGCGCAACGGGCTGAGCGCGGCCCGGATCGTCGACAGGATGGTGACGATCTGAACGTAGCCGGTGTCGGTCGCGAGCTGTCCGGCCAGGTACCGGACACTGTCTTGCGTCTCTGCGTCGAGCGCCGGCGCGGCAGGTTTCGTCGGATCGGGCGCCAGGCTCTGCAGGTCGACCAGGAACGCATGCAGGGTCTGGGTGCTCTGGCTGATGGCGTACAGGTCGGTGAAGGCAAAGTCGTGCCCGGTGGCCTGCGCCGACGCGGCCAGGATGCGGACCAGGTGCCGGATTAGCCGGCGCACGGCAGGCAGGAGCAGGTGCAGGCCCAGGTCGGTCAGGAAAGCTTCGGCCAGGCCGATGGCGGCGTCGACGCTCTGCCCCGCCCACTCGCCGGCGCTGACCACGGCCAGGTGCGCCGAGGTGCGGGCGCTCTCCTGGTCCAGCCAGTAGCTCGTGACCGGTGCTTGCAGAGTCCCTCCGCCGTTCAGGTGGCGCTGGATGAGGTTGAGGGTGCGGCGCTGGGGTGAGACCACCACCACGGCCCGGCCCTGGGCCAGGTCGCTGAGGACCTGCCGGACCAGGAAGGAAGGCGGCGCGCCGGCGGTGAACAGCGGCACGTCGTAGCGCAGTGAGAGTGAGCGGCCGTCCGTGGACTCGCCCAGATCCCTCTGCCCGTCCGCGCGATAGCCGTCCGGCGGTGCCAGGTGCAGCAGCCGCGACCGGCTGGAGTAGACGGCACCGTCGTCCGTTGTGGGCAGCAGATGGCTCAGCTTCACCCCGCCAGACAACTCGTCCCACACGGGCAGCCTGCGCCACAGCCTGGCAGCGGCCAGCCGGGGGAGCGAGATAGGCAGCCAGCGGCTGGGCAGAACGGCTGAGCCGTTTGTCTGGGCGACGGCCGTGAAGTGTGGTCCGCGGTGCACGTGCAGGCGCACTCCCCGCTCCGGTCCCTCCGTCGCCCAGCGCAGCAGGTCGCCGGCGAGCGGGTCCAGGCACAAGTGTAGGGTGTTCCCTGCCTGCCTGCTGCTGTTGTTGCTGCTGCTCACCCGAGTCACCCTGGCCTCGGGCAACGCCTGCTCTAACTGCACTTGCACGTAGCGGTCAAAGGCAGCGGGCGCTTCCAGAAAGAGGCCTTGGCTGCTCACTTCCAGGACGATGTGTCCGGCCCGTGCGGCCAGGAAGTCCAGGGTGGCGTCCAGACGACCGTTGGCCTGGTGTGCCTCCAGCCAGTAGCGGATCTGCCAGCGGTTGGCCCGGCCTGTGCCGGCTGTGGCCAGTAGAAAAAGAGAGGCCAGCAGCACGAGGCAGCAGGCAAGTAGGATCGGCAGAAAGCCGGCTGCCTTCCACAGCAGTGGGGTGGCTAGGACCAGGCCCAGCGCCAGGCCGCCGATGCGGATCAGGGTGCGCAGCGACATCTACCCTTCCTCTTTTGCGCCGCTGCTGGTGTCCTGCAGCTGCTTCTCTTCGATGCGCGCCTGCCGCGCTGCTGCCTTTTCTTCCAGGTAAGGCATCCACACCTTGATTCGGCGTCGATTGTAGTTGTGGAGCATCTCGACCATCTGGTAGCGCGGTTTTTTCTTCTTGGCCACAGACTATCTCCTTCTCGGCGGCAGCGGAATCAGCTCCTGCCGCTGCGGGGCGTAGGGGGTCAGCATTTCCACCTCGTCCCGGCTGGCTTGAAAGTAGACGTGGTACGGTTTGTTCTCAACGATGAGGATGCCCTCCCCGATATCCGCCGTCAGGATCACCTCGGCGTGGTGGCCGGTCAACCCCAGCGCCTCGACGATGGCCGGGGCGGCGGTGTCGTCGACGCGCATGATGGCCTTGACCAACGTGTTTTCCAGGATCTGCCGCCCGGCTGCCGTGGTAAAGGTATCCCAGTTCTGGTCCAGGCACTGGATACCCACCTTCCAGGCGCGCACCCGCTTGGCCAGCGCCCCGGCGGCCTGGGCCAGGGCCGGGATGCGGGACAGGATAAAGAACTCGTCCAGGATGATGTTGGTCGGCTGCTGTGCGCCCCGCCGGGCGCGGATGGCCAGCTCGACGCCCGACAGCAGTGCAAAGACGAGCGCCGGCTGGAACTCGCCCTCGAGGTCCGACACGTCAAAGGTGACGATCGGGTAGCGGCGGTCCAGGTCGAAGCTGAGGGTCGTGTGCGCGTTAAAGATTTCGTGCAGCGAGCCGTCCACAAAGCGCTCCAGGTCGGCGGCCAGCGTCGAGCCGTTCAGCGCGGCAGCCAGATCCTCCAGGAGAGGCGTCCTGGACACGTTGAACACGTCACCCTCGGCACCAAAGGCTGCGGTGTAGATGTCCAGCAGCGCCCGGTCCACTGCCCCCTTTTCCCGGGAGCTCAACGCGCGGCCGAGCAGCGCTTCGAGCATGACGATGACGTGCGAGATCTGGGCCGCCGGGTGGTTGTGGACGATGTCCAGGATGTTGAGCGCCGTGCCTGCCCCCAGCCGCAAAAAGTTGTACTTGCCCCCGACCGCCTCGGTCACCTTTTGAAAGTTGCCCTGGGGATCGATGAACACCGTCTGCACGCCAAACATCCGCTCGCGGTAGGCGCGCAGACCGGCCATGAACGTCTTGCCCGAGCCGGTGCGGCCCAGCACGACCTCGTTGTAGGCCGGCAGGGCAAACTTGTCCAGCCACAGCG
The DNA here is from genome assembly GCA_012513595.1 of Chloroflexota bacterium. The sequence continues at coordinate 1,807 of JAAZBY010000061.1, read as the reverse complement.
GCGAGCCGGTGGCGCGGTTGATGGCCACGAACGGCCCGCGCGTGTCCTTGCGCGTCTCGTAGCAGAAGGGCGTCAGGCATGACACGCCGCGCGAGTCGGCATTGCGGTAGGCGCGGGTGATGACGTCGGGCACCGCGCGCGCCGTGAAAAAGCTATAAGCCTCCCGCTGGTGGCACCAGGCCGGCCGCAGATAGATCTGCACCCGGGCGGCGGTGGCCAGCACCAGTTCCACGTGCTCGTAGAGCTGCTTGCGGCCGTCCCCCACCACTGCCAGGCCGAGGCCGACCTGGTGGATGCTCAGACGCTGATCGTTAAAGACCTGCATCGCCTCTTGCACGTCCAGGTACGCCTGCTCCTTCTCCGGATCGAGCATCTCGTTGCCGCTGCGCCCCAGGACGTCTGCCCGCAGCTTGTTGTAGGCGAACTGCAACGTGCGGATCGCCCGGTCGGGGCGGATCGTCTTGACGTCCACGGCCAGGTAGACGGGGAAGGGCAGGCTGAGAAAGTGGATCGCCGTCGCCAGGCTGAGCTGGCCGCGCAGGTCGTAGGAGTAGAGCATGGCCACGTGCGGCCGGCGCTGGGCAGATCGGGCAGGCGCCAGGTGGTTGACCGCCTCGCGGTACCGGTCCTGCAGCACGGCGGGCAGGGTGGGCAGGTGCCGCACCGGTAGGCGCAAGCCGCCGGCCAGGATGTTGCCAAGGACGTGGGGCGGCTTGTCATCAAAGACGAGCACGTAGTAGGTCGTGTCCTTCAGGTAGGCCGCCTGCACGATCTGCTCGATGAAGCGCCGGTATGCGGCGATCTGCTCCCGTGCCCGCGGGTCGGCCGCGTTGGCCATCATCGCCTTGATGGTCTCCAACGGTTCATCGAGGGGATAGGGCCGCGAGTAGGCCAGCAGCCGGTAGTTGCCCGAGAGCGGAGCGTAAAAGTGGGCCAGGCTGTGCATTTTGGCCCACAGCTCCCCCTCTGAGAACTTGGTGACGTCGAAAGAGCCGACCTGAAAGACGTGCGCAGGCACCTATTCCTCCTGAAAGATGATCGGCCGGCCTTCCTCGTCCCGAATGACGAGGGCCATCGCCGGTGGGGTGAGGGCCGCGTCTGGTTGCGCGTCCGGCTCAAAGCTGTCGTTGACCAGCCGGCGGTAGAGGTAGACAGCCGCCAGGGGCAGGAACTGGTAGAGGACCAGGCCCTTGACGGTGACCGTGGTGAGCACCAGGCCCAGGGCGGCGCACAACAGTTTGACCCACGAGCTGTCGCTGATCACCTGGGCCAGCAGGTAGCCGCCCAGGACGCCGGCGGCGTGCGCCACCGTGATCGGTCCAAAGATCGTCGTCTTTTGCCGGATGAACTCGGATGGGACGCGGTACATGGTCAGTTCTCTCCCTCAGCGCCAGCAAGCGACGGCAAGCGATCCATCGCGCATGGCCCAACGCACACGCTATGCCCCCACGATGAGCGACGCGATCTCGTCGACCATCGACAGGATGATGCCGCCGAGGATCATGCTCACGAACGCCGGCTTGTGGTCGCGCGACCAATCGGGAGCCACCAGCCGGGTCAGCAGACCGACGCCAAACACGGCGACGCCGACCATCGAGATCACGCCCTTGTAGTCCTGGATGAACTGCAGGATGCCGTCCAGGATGGGGATGCCCGACTGGGCAAAGGCCGCCGGCGTGATGCCAATGGTCATCACGGTGATCAGGCAGAGCACGCGGGTGGCCCGGTTATCCCTCGGGTCCAGCCGCTTCAACAACGCCAACGATTTCTTCACGATCCTTCCCTCCAGTCTCTATTCTTGGTTTTC
>JAAZBY010000583.1 GCA_012513595.1 Chloroflexota bacterium | reverse complement strand
TCAATCCTGTAAATCCTGTAAATCCTGTAAATCCTGTAAATCCTGTAAATCCTGTGAATCCTGTCAATCCTGTGAATCCTGTGAATCCTGTCAATCCTGTCAATCCTGTGAATCCTATCCTGTAGATCCCGGACCTGGCTCGCGGTGGGGGACCACGGAGCCCTAGAGGCCCTGCGGGCGGGCGCGGGCTAGTTGGCGGTGCGGTGGGCGCCCTCGGCCAGGGAACGGGCCAGGGCGTCTTCTTCTTCCGGCGTGCGCACCTGGCCGTCGAGGATGGCGTCGCGCAGGCGTGAGAGGATCTCCCCATAGATGGGCCCCGGCGCCACCCCCAGCCGGCGGAGATAGTGCCCGTCCACCCGCGGCCTCACGTGCGAGAGGGTCCGCTCGTAGAGGTCCAGGCGCTCCTCCACCTCGGCGGAATCGGTGAGCACCGAGAGCACAAAGCGCGCCTCCCGTGAGTAAGGCTCCAGAAGGCGGTAGATGTGGCTGGGCAGCATGGCCGGCGCGTGCAGCTCGGGGAGCCTGTCGCGGAGGAGGGCCACCTCGCGGAGGAAGCGCGTGTCTCGCTGGGAGAGGCGCAGGCGCTCGGCGAACCCGGCCATGGAGCGCTGGTCCATGGCGTAGGTCAGCACGGCCAGGTAACAGAGGCGCAGCGAGGCGCCCGCCTCCTGCGGCTGCGGCGCGGCCGCCAGCGCGCCAAAGCGCGCGCGCAGGCGGGCAAAGAGGCCCTCGAGGTCGCGCGGGAAGGCCAGGCCGGGGGCCAGGTAGGCCAGCACGCCCAGGCCGCGCAGCCGCTCGAGCACCCTGCCGGGGGCCTCCTCCTCCAGGATCAAGAAGAGCTCGTTGCGCAGCCGCTCGCCAGAGACGTGCTCCAACAGCGGCAGGGCGTCGTCGATCAACTCCTCGGTGCGTTCCTCGATCCTGAACCCCAGGCGCTGCTCAAAGCGCGCCGCGCGCAGGATGCGGGTGGGGTCCTCGATGAAGCTCAGGTTGTGCAACACGCGGATGCGGCGGGTCGCCAGGTCGCGCGTGCCCCCGTAAAAGTCGAGCAGCTCCCCGTAGCGGCTGCGGTCCAGGCAGATGGCCATGGTGTTGATGGTGAAATCGCGCCGGTAGAGGTCCTGCTTGATCGAGGAGCGCTCCACCTGGGGCAGCTCGGTGGGCCGCTCATAGAACTCGGTGCGCGCGGTGACAAAGTCGAGGCTCGGCGGCGCGTCGGGGTGGGTGGCCGGGTCCAGGATGACCTTGGCGGTGCCAAAGCGCGAATGGGAGCGCGCCCGCGTCCCCAGCACCTGGGCCAGGCGTTCCGCCAGGCGGATGGCGTCCCCCTCGACGACCAAGTCCAGGTCCAGGTCGAGGGTGGGCACGCCCAAGAGCAGGTCACGGACGAACCCGCCGACGATGTAGAGGGAATAGCCCATGGCGTTGGCCACGTCACGCGCCTCAACGAGGAGGGCGCGCAGGCTGGCCGGCAGGGCGGCGTCGAGCAGGGGGCGGACCTCGGGGCGCGTGGCGTGGTTGGCGCCGGGGGCGCGCAGCTTGATCACGTCGGTGCGGGTGACGATGCCGACAAAGTGGCCGTTTTCCACCACCGGCACCTGGCCGAGGTTGTGCTCGATCATCACCCGCTCGACCTCTTCGACCGGGTCGCCCGGGCGCACGTAGAGGGGCCCGGAGTGGAGCAGGCTGCGCACGGTCATCTCGCCGAGGCTGTGGTGCAGGGCGCGGTCGATGTCCGAGCGGGTGAGGACGCCCACCAGGCGGTCGCCGTCCACCACCGGGAAGCCCTCGTGCCCGTAACGGCGCATCAGGGCGGCGGCCTCCCGGGCCGACATGGCCGGGTCCACGGTGTGCACGTTGGTCGACATAATGGAGAGGACCGGCACCGGCGCGGCGACCTCCTGGGCCAGGATGGTCAGCAGGGCCTGGCGGACGTCGGCGAGGTCGGTGCCCAGGGCCAGGGCTGCCGCGGCCTTGGAGTGCCCGCCGCCGCCAAAGTGCCGCAGGATCGCCGAGACGTCGATGGCGTCGGTGGTGGAGCGGGCGATGATCTGCACGTCCTGCTCGTACTGGGCCAGGAGGAAGCAACCGTCCGGGTCGACCATGGCGGTGAGCTGGTGGATGAGGGAGGAGAGCTCGTCGACATAGACGTCCAGCGCGACGGCGGCGATGCAGATCGAGCGGCCCTGGATGGTGTGAAACTCGGACGCGGCGCTCAGGCGGGCCAAGACCTCCCGCTGGGCGGGGGTGAGGGGGTTGTGCAGGAACTCGTTGGCCACGCTCAGGTCGGCGCCCTGCTCGAGGAGCCAGGCGGCGGCCTGGGCGTCTCGGGAGGTGGTGGTCAGGTACGAGAGGGAGCCGGTATCCTCATAGATGCCCATCAGGAGGAGGGTGGCGCCCTCGGTGCTCACGGCGGCGCCGCGTGCGCGGATGCGCTCCACCAGGAGGGTGGAGGTGGCGCCGACGGCGTCCCCCTCGACGGTGGCGCCCTCGGGGGCGGGCTGGCCGGTGTGATGGTCGATGATGTGGACGGCGGTGCGGGCGCCCATGCCGCGAAAGGGCGCCACGGTGTGCGTGTCTACCAGCAGGAGCTGGGTGACGTGGGCCTTGGGCAGGGTGGCGCGGTCCACAAAGGGGAGCGCGTCGGCATAGAGGGCCAGGTAGGCGCGCAGGTTGCGGTTGAGCTTGACGGGCAGCACCGGGCGATGGTCGGGGTAGAGCAGCCAGGCGCCGTACATGGAGGCCAGGGCGTCCATGTCGGTGCGCTCGTGCGAGGTGATGATCTTCATGGGCTGTCTCCCCGGGGCGAAAGGGACCGGATATCACAGGAGTGACAGGAATGCGCCTGTTAGGATACTCGCATTATAGCGCCCGCCAGCCCGCCGACCAAGGAGTCGGCCGGGGGTCGCGCGTCGGAGAAGAGGAGAGAGGAGAAGAAGGACAGGATTGACAGGATCTGGGGAGTCGTCACGTGCGCCGGGCCGCACCCCGGCAGGCATGAAGACGTGGCGCGCGCGGGCCGATCTGGAGTGCGACGCCCCAGCGCCGCCCATGCGCGGCAGACCGCGAAGCCGCGCGGCAGACCGCGAAGCCGCGCGGCGGACCGCGAAGCCGCGCGGCAGACCTCTGGGCCGGTCCGACAGCACCGCCGGCGGCGGCGCATAACCTCGGGGGTCTTGGCCCGCAGACGGGCTCGGGACCCCGGGGGTCTAGAAGGCGGGAGCCCCCTCGGCCCACTCCGCCAGGTCTGC
>JAAZBY010000582.1 GCA_012513595.1 Chloroflexota bacterium | reverse complement strand
GGCGAGGACGGCGCCCGCTTCTCGGGCGGCGCGGATGGCGGTCTGCAGCATGTCATGCTCCTATCGCGTGTCGTTGGCATCGGGATACGTCGCGACGATTTCGCCCGAGAGCCCGGCGGCGTCGGCGGCCGTACAGCGAACTCGGACCATGCGGTTGGCCAGGTCCTCGGCCGAGGCCGCTCGAACCCGGCAATAGTTGTCCGACAGGCCGTTCCAGATGGGCACGGCACGCCCATTGTCCGCCCGCTCGCACAGGACGTCCAGATCCTGCCCCACGAACTGCCCGTGAAAGCGCTCCGCCAGCCTCCGCCCCAGGGCGATGAGCGCCCGGCTGCGCTCCGCGGCCATCTGCGGATCGACCTGGTCCGGCATGCCGGCCGCCGGCGTCCCCGGCCGCGGAGAGTAGGTGAACACGTGCAGCCGGGAGAAGGCCAGCCGCTCGACGAGGGCCCGGGTGGCAGCGGCGGCCGCGTCGGTCTCCCCGGGAAAGCCGACCATCAGATCCGTCGTGAGGGACACCTCCGGCGCCCGGGCCCGCGCCTCGGCCACCAGGCGCTCCAGGTACGCGGCGTCGTACGGGCGGCCCATCCGCCGCAGCACCGCATCGCTGCCCGATTGCACCGGAAGGTGGATGTGCCGGCAGAGGCGGGGTTGGCCCAGGAGGTCCAGGAGCGCCCCATCGAGATCCCAAGGCTCCACCGACGACAGGCGCAGGCGGGGGAGGTCGGTCCCGGCGAGAACCTCCCTGACCAAGCGGGCCAGCGACCAGCCCGCCCCGGCGGGCAGCGGGGCGCCGGGGGCGCTGTCGCGGCCGTAGGCGCCGATGTGGACGCCGGTGAGGACTACCTCCCGGTACCCCTCGGCCAGCCGCTGGCGGATCTCCCCCAGGACCTCCTCCGGCGTGCGGCTGCACTGGCGACCCCGGGCGATGCGCACATAGCAGTACGTGCAGTGGTTGTCGCAGCCGTCCTGGATCTTGACGAACGCCCGGGTGTGCCCGCCCGGCAAGGGCGAGGGCGCAAGGCATGCGGCCGGCAGCGATACGCCGGGCGCTTGGGGCTGCGGCTCCCCCGTGGCGGCCAGGATGCGGGGCAGCACCTCTTCCTTCTCGCCGTTCGGCACCAAGAGGTCGATCCCCTCCATCCCGGCGAGGGCGCCATCGGGCGCCCCGACGTAGCAGCCCGTGACGGCGATGCGCAGCGACGGGTGGCGCCGGCGCAGCCCCCGGATCAGCTGGCGACACTTGCGCGCCGCCACGTGGGTGACGGCGCAGGTGTTCACGACGGCCCAATCGGCCAGCGCCGGGTCCTGGACGACGGCCTGCCCGGCGGCCAGCGCCTGGCGGGCGACGTCCTCCATCTCGGCCTGGTTCAGCTTGCAGCCCACACTCGTTACGTAAATGTTCATGACCGGATGATGATAGCATCGCCCCCCGGATGCGCCAAGAACGGGTCCTCGGGGCGGAATGAGCAGGCGCGGGCGGCGATCAGTCGGCTGGGGGCGCTTCGCAGCGGGGCAGCCAGATCCGGAACGCGCTGCCCTCGCCGGGCTGGGAGGAGACGGCCACCGAGCCGCCCATGGCCTCGGCAAGTTCGCGCACGACGGCCAGCCCGATGCCGGCGCCGCCGTCGGGCGTGCGGGGGCCATCCCCCCGGTAAAAGCGCTCCCACACGTGGGGCAGGTCCTCTGGGGCGATCCCCTTCCCCGTGTCGCGGACCTCCAGGAGGACACGGCCATCGTCCTCGGCGGCCCGGGCGACGACGATGCCGCCGGGGGGCGTGTGGCGCAGGGCGTTGCGCAACAGGTTGCCGAGGATCTGCTCGGTGCGCAGGGGATCCACCAGGGCCAGGAGCCCGTTCTCTGACACGTCGGCTAGGACGTCGACGCGCCCCTGCTCCCAGGCCAGCGGGGCGAGCGCCGCCACCCGCCGGGCGACCAGGGCGCCGACATCGGTGGGGGCGGGGGTGAGGGCCAGTCCCCCGGCGTCCGCCTGGGAGACCAGCAGGAGGTCGTCGATGAGCCGCTGCAGGCGCAGGACCTCGTCCTCCATCACGGCCAGATCGTGGCGCAGGGCCACGGCCAGATCGTGGCGCAGGGCGTCGGCGGCGCCGTCTGGAAGCGCCTTCAGGTTCGCCTCCAGGTAGCCCCGCATGGTGGCGATAGGGGTGCGCAACTCGTGGGAGACCTTGGCCACCAGTTCCTGTCGAGCGCGAAGGAGTTGGGCGACGCGGTCGCGCTCGGCGGCCAGGGAGGCGTGGGCGGCCTCCAGGTCGTCGGCCATGGTATTAAAGCCCTGCTGCAGGAGGGCCACCTCGTCCTCGCCCTCCACCGGCGTGCGGACGTCATAGTCGCCGCGGCGCAGCGCCTCGGAGGCGTCCACCAGGTCGTGCAGCCGCCGGGTGATGCGACGCGCCGCCCGGAAGGAGAGCAGGGTCGCCGGCGGTAGGAAGATGGCCAAGCCGGTGACGGTGGCCGCCGCCCAGACCCCCAGGATCGGCAGGAGGGTCCACAGGAGCATAGAGACCACGGTCCCCACCGCGCCCTCGGAGCCCGAGGGGCCGGCGGCGAGATAGCCCTGGGCATAG
>JAAZBY010000581.1 GCA_012513595.1 Chloroflexota bacterium | reverse complement strand
CGGCGGCCATCCGCGAGATTTATGGCGCTACCGAGGGGATGTTCGGCCAGCAGCGCGACGACAAGCGTGCCTGGGTGCCGAACTATGACCTCTTTTTCCTGGAGGTGGCCACCCGTTCCGGCACCAAGATGCTGCACGAGATGCGCCCGGGCGAGATGGGCAGCCTGATCGTGTCGACGCCGGTGTTGCCACGTTACCGCATCCACGACGTCATCCTGGCCCTGGCGCCGCCCTACTTTCGCTGCATCGGGCGCGAGTCCGCCTGGACGCCGCTGCGCTACTACTGGCGGGAGCTCGCCTCCCTGAACCTGGGCAGGCTGTAGGAACCTGCCCTAGTCCTTGCCGCCCCGGCGGAATATCCCGCCCAAAAGCATGCTGGCGCCGATGGCCACCAGCACCAGCGGCCAGATGAGCGACCAGTTCCCGAAGGCCAGGCCGAACATTACGGCGGCCAGGATGGCCGTGCCCCCGACAGGGCCGCGATAGGCCGGCACCAACAGGCGCACGATGACCTCCCCGACCAGGATGACGCCGATGCCGGCGGCAATGATCGTCCAGGCTACTTCGGACAGGAACGGTATAAAGATGGGCCAGTTGCGGGCCACGCCGGAGGCAAAACGGTCCAGAAGGCCGGTGGTGTCGGCCAGGAGCACCAGGCCCACCCAGATGAGGATGATGGCCCAGACGATGGCGCTTAGTGGGTCGCGCCGGTGCTTCTCCTCTAGCGACTTTTCCTCAGAAGTCTTTTCCCGGCCCTTTTCGTCCTTCTCGTCGTGCTTCTCTAGTTCCTTCTCGTCGCGGTCGCTGCTGCTCATGCTGCCTCCTGACCGTGTGACCCCAGCAGACCTCCGACTTTGCCGCGCCTCCGCCCCCTGACGCAATACCCGGCGGCCCTGCCCGTCGGCCAGGGCCCGCCATGCCTACGTGCTAGTATAGCACGAGAATCGAGTATTCTGCGCAGAGATGTCCAGGAAGTCGCTCGGCGGCCAGGCGCACGATGTCCGCGTGACGCCCCACCCTGACGAGATGCCCGGGCAGCACGCGCCGGGGCAGAGTCGGGAAAGGGGCAGGTGGGATGGCCGTGTCAGTGCAGGCCATGCATGGGGTACTCCCGCGCGGCGTCCTCAGGCTCCTCGGTGTGTAGGTGTGGCCGCTGCTGCCGGCGAGCGGCTGTGGCAGCGGGATGCTGATATTGCCGCGCCGGCTCTATCCGTATATTATGGTACCCGAGTGCGCCAGGGGCGCCCGACGCGGCAACCTGACGTCGTGCGCCGCGCGGCGAGCCAGCATACAAGGATGACCACCATGACCATTGAGACTGCCCCGACCGACTTTATCCGCACCATCGTCGCGGAAGACACCAAGAGCGGCAAGTACGGCGGCCGCGTGCACACCCGCTTCCCTCCCGAGCCCAACGGTTACCCGCAGATCGGCCATGCCAAGTCGATCTGCCTAAACTTTGGCGTGGCGGAGGAGTTCGGCGGACTCTGCAACCTCCGCTTCGACGACACCAACCCCACGCGTGAGAGCACCGAGTACGTCGACGCCATGCGCGAGGGGATCCACTGGCTCGGGTTCGACTGGGGCGATCGCGAGTACTATGCCTCCGACTATTTTGACCAGCTGTACGACTATGCCGAGCAGCTCATCCAGATGGGCAAGGCCTATGTGGACGACCTGCCCGCTGAGGAGATCCGCGCCTATCGCGGGACGCTGACCGAGCCGGGCCGGAACAGCCCCTACCGCGACCGAACGGTGGCCGAGAACCTGGACCTCTTCCGCCGCATGCGCGCCGGCGAGTTCGACGAGGGCGCCTGCGTGCTGCGCGCCAAGATCGACATGGCCTCCCCCAACATGGTCATGCGCGACCCGGTGCT
>JAAZBY010000580.1 GCA_012513595.1 Chloroflexota bacterium | reverse complement strand
TGGAACCCGATCTCTGGACTCAGACGCAGGTTGCTTTCGTCGAGCGCCAGGGGGCGGCAGCGCGTGTGCAGTGCCAAGAACGATTTGAAAAATGGCTGCGCCGTCTGAGACCGCCCAGCCTGGCCAAAATCGCCTCGTACATTGACACCCTGCGACGTGTGGGCGGAAACCTCGCGAAGATGAGCCTGGTGCAAGAGAAGGAGCTCCTCGACCAGTGCATCGAGCAGCTGGAACAGAACGCTCGTTTCATGGAACAGGTTCACCGCCTGAAGCCCGACGTGGAGCAGTTCATTCGTCGGAACAGCCCCGGCGCAGCAACACCGATTGCTGACATTAACGAGTGGCTACAGCGCGTAGAGGACTTCCGAGAAGTCCTGAAGGACGTGCAGGGTCGCAAGGCTATCATGGCGCAAGACTACCTGGATGGCATCGTTGCGGCCATCGATGAGTATGGGCGCGTCTGTAATGCCCGCATCAAGGAACAAAAAGAAAGGCTCGTGGCGGTCTACAACGCGGTGCCGGACTCTATCGCCGCCATCCACAGCCTGCGCGGGGAGGCCATTGCACTGCAGCAGATCTTTGTGGGACAAGGAGAGGACGCTGCGGACCTAGAGATGATTGTTGCCCAGCTAGCTTTCATCGAGAGCGGCTACAGACAGCTGGCCAACGAGGGGTTGAGTCCGGACGAGTTCGAGCAGACCCTGGAGCGCTGCGCGGTAGAAACCGAGGCGCAGTTTGGGCGTGATGCGCCACCCCTGGACAACGAGGCGATCTATGACGCATTGGCCGTGGGGATTCGGGAGCGTAGGGAGCGGGAAGCGGACACGTGGATCGTCACGCATGTGCCAGAGCCGGATGTGGTGACCACTGCGAGCGCTGAAAGTGCACGGGACTGGCGAGAGCGCCTGTGGTTAGCCCCGAGGTACTTGAGGGAGGAACAGAAGGAGCTGGTGCGGCAGGCCATGGCCGCGTGCGACCGGCGGCTGGAAGCCCTCCAGGTGGATGGATTGGTGGCGCTGTACAAGGCTCTGCCGGTTGCGAGCAGGGAGCGGTTCCTGGCGAGGATCGGCGTAGCGGGAGCGTAGCGGGGCAGTTGGGCTTCGTTGGTCCTCCGCAAAGCCACCTGGCCGGTGCATGGACCGCGTGACGAAGGCGCAGGTCGCCCCGGGCGTCGACCACCAAGATGCCCCCGGGTTAAGTGTGGTAGAGGGCATGACGGTGCCGTTGCCAGAGGCGGTGGCGCTGGAAATCCCGGCCAACCCCTCGGTATGAGACCCTTCCTGCTGGGCGAGTGGTGTACCCCCCTGGTTGTGGTCGCCCGGCTCCAGCGCCAGGCAGCGCCCGTTCGGAGAGGCGAGGAGCAAGACCGCGCGTTGGCCGAGGAACTTGGCCCCCCGCACTGGGGGCAGGAGGTCAGACAAGGGCACCGGCGTGCAGAGGCCGGACGCGATTCGCCGGCCAAAGCGCGCGATGAGCTGCTCACAGAGCCGCCTCTCGTTCAGGGGGCGCGAAGAGTCGTCGGCACGCGGTAGAACTCCTCCGGCGTTCGGCGGCCCCCTGCGGTGTGACGACGCGGCGCTTGCCTCTTCGGGGGCGGCGACTCGGCCACGCGAACGGCCGCCGCCCGTTCGCGCGCCGCAGGGGACCGACCTGCCGGCGCCGCCGCCTCGCTCAACAGGCTATGGAGACGAGCGCCCAAAGCCTCGACTTCCTGGCATACGGCAGTGAGGGCAGCGGCCCGCTCGAGGAGGCGACTGGCTT
>JAAZBY010000579.1 GCA_012513595.1 Chloroflexota bacterium | reverse complement strand
GTGCATGCGCCAGGAGAACATCATCATCGCCACCGAGGCGCAGGTTTCGGCGATGTCGCGGTCCGGGTTCTCCTCGTAGGTCTGGGGCAGGTCCCAGGGGCGGTCGGGGATGCGCTCCCGCTGCCCCAGGCCACCGGTCACATAGAGGCGCGTGGTGGCCAGCTCGTCCCACACGGCGGAAAGGGTCTGCCAGAGCGACGCATCGCCGCTGGCGAGGTAGAGGTCGGCCACCGCCTCCAGCAAGTAGCCGACGCGCACCGCGTGGAGCCGGCCGGCGCCGGCGCGCAGGTCAGCGACCTTGGGCACCACCCCGTACATGCCGATGATGGCCCTGGCGAACTCGGCGTACTCCTGGCGGCCCGTGGCCCGCGCCAGGCGCAGCAGGCCGATCTCAACCTCGGGGTGTTCCTTCTCACCGACGGCGTCATAGTAGGAATGCCCCTCGCGATGGCGGGCCAGGAACCAGTCGACCAGGCGAGAGGCCGCCTCGAGCAGGCGTCGCTCGCCGGTGGCGCGCCAGTGGGCCACGGCCGCCTCACAGAGGTGCCCGGCCTGGTACAGGTCGTGGTTCACGCGCGTGTCGAGCCGCTCGAAGGGGGGCACCTGGGTATTCAGGTAGCCGTCCGGCTGTTGCTGGCCGATGACCAGCGTCACCATCTCGTCGAGGGCGGCGCGCAGGCGCCCGTCCGGCCGGTAGGCCAGCGCGTAGGAGGCCCCCTCGATCCACTTGTACAAGTCCGAGTCCGAGGCCAGCCGCTCGGTCTCGGGGCCGGGCGTGTCGCCGCGGCTGAGGGCCTGGAAGCGCCGCGGGATGGGGCTATCCAGGCCAGCCAGGAGGCTGGCGCGGTTGGCCTCGACCCTCTCGCCGAGAAAGCCCGCCACGCGGACGTCCCCAAGGCTGGCCGGGCGCCGGGTGCCAGGGCCCTGCGGCCAGTCACCGGCGAAGGGTGGTACGTCGCTTGCCATCATCGCTCCTTTCGTATGTTCCGGTCAGCGCCGCACGCCGCCACCTGTCCGTAGGAGCGGGCCTAGTAGGCGCTGCGGTAGATCGCCTCCGCGTCGGCCAGGGTGAGCTCGCGCGGGTTGTTGCGCAGCAGGCGCGTTACCTGCATGGCGGCGACCGCCATGTGCGGGATGGCCTCCTCGGGCACGCCCAGGGCGCGCATCCCTTGTGGTACGGCGCAGCGCCGCATCACCTCGCGCACGCGGGCGACCCCCGCGCGCGCCGTGGCCTCCGGGCTCGTCCCCTCCTCGGCGCCAAGAGCCCGGGCGATCTCGGCGTAGCGCTGCGGCGCGGCGGGCAGGGTGAACTCCATCACCGCGGGCAAGAGCACCGCGTTCGAGATGCCGTGCGCCACGTGGAACTCGCCCCCCAGCGGATAGGAGAGGGCGTGCACGGCAGCGGTGTTCACCGGCCCCAGGCAGAGGCCGCCGTAGAGGCTGGCCAGCGCCATCCCCTCCCGCGCCTCGGCATCGCTCCCGTCGGCCACTGCACGCTCGAGATGCCGCCCCACCAGGCGGATCCCCTCGAGGGCGTACAGGTCGATGAGGGGGTGGGCGAAGCGGTTCGCGTAGGCCTCCAGGCAGTGGATCAGGGCGTCCAGCCCCGTCGCCGCGGTGACGCCTGGCGGCACCGTGCGGGTGAGGAGCGGGTCCACATAGGCCGCGTCGGGCACCAGGAAGGGGCTCACCACGCCCTTCTTGAGGGCGGCCGCCTCGTCGAGCAGAATGGCGTTGGGCGAGACCTCGCTGCCGGTGCCGGCCGTGGTCGGCAGGCAGACCAGGCGGGCCGCGCGCCGACGCACCAGGCCGATGCCAAAGACGTCGCGCACGTCCTGGGCGCCGTCGAGGAGCACCGCGAGCAGCTTGCTTACATCGAGCGCACTCCCCCCGCCGATGCCCACCAGCACGTCGGGCGCCGCGGGGCGGGCCGCCGCCAGCGCTTCCTCGAAGGAGGCGATGGTTGGCTCCCCGACGATCCGATCGTACACGGTGACCGACAGGCCCGCCCCGCGGAGCGCCTCGGCCAGGGGCGCCACCAGCGGGACAACCGGCGGGCTGGTGACCACGAAGGCCCGGCGAACCCCCAGGGCGCGCAAATCTTCGACGCACTGCCCGGCCACGCCCGGGCCGAAGGCAAGGCGCTGCGGCTGCAATAGGGTGATCTGCCTCACTGTGTCTCCTCTCCTGCGCGATGCTCGCCTGCTGCCGCCCTGGAGCGGCGTCTAGTACAGGGAATCCAGGCGGTCAAGGAACCAGTCCTCGCTGACGCGCACGTACTTGATGCACTGCCGGCCTCGGTAGGAGTAGGCCATGTGCACCAGCCCGTCGCGCGCCTGGATGATGCACGGGTAGGCGCAACGGCGGTTGAGGCTCTCGTTCCGCTCGCCCGCAAAGCCGTCGCCGGCGTCCACGTGGCGCATCCACAGGAAGGTCTCGCCGCCATCCTCCGAGACAGCCACCGTGACGGGGTAACGTCGCCGCGGCCAGACCATCGCCGCGGGGTCCTCATTGGCCGAGAAGTGGTTGTGGATCAGGGCGAGGCGGCCGCTCTGCAGCCGGAGCGCCTGGATCGAGGCGTTGTTGTTGGGCAGCCCGGTGCGCGCCGGGGCCGTCCAGGTGCGCCCAAAGTCGGACGACCGGCTCACATAGATGCGGTCAGCCGCGCGGCTGCGGAAAAAGGCTACCAGGCGCCCCGCAACGGTCTCGACGACCGACATCTGCACCCGCCCGCGGCTCTCAGGCACGGGGTGCTCTGTCCAGGTCTTCCCCTGGTCCCCCGAGATCTGCACGGCGGAATAGTCCTCGCCATGGCCGGCGGCGTTCAGGCTGTAGTACATGGGAAACAGCCACTCCCCGTTGGACAGAACCACCATCGGCTGGCAGCAGAACGAAGAGGGCTCCCCGAAGAAGGTCTCCACCGGGCCCCAGGTGGCCCCGTTATCCCGCGACACGCGCCGGCGGATCTGGGCCGTCCACTGCATCGTGTAGCCGCCCTCGGCCTCGCCAGCGGCCACGCGCCGGTCCCACTCGTCACGCGGGCAACCGCGCGTCTCCTGAGCCGTGTACAAGAGCCATATGTCGCCGTTCGGCGCGGCAAAGAGGATCGGGTTCTGCTCCGAGCGGGCCGAGTCCTCCGACACGCGCGCCGGCGGCGACCACTGCGCTGCGCCCTTGGGCAAGCGCGCCACCGCCACCTTGATGTCCCCCGCACCCTCGCGCGAGCCGGCGAACCAGGTGCACAGCAGATCGCCACTGGCCAGCTCGACCATGTTAGCGGCGTGGTTTTCCTGGCCCATGGAGGGGATAAAGGCCTCGACGCGGCCACCATCGTCAGGCGGTACGAACAGCTCCCCGCGTAACACCAGCTCTTTCAGGTTCAGCACGTCGCCCTCCCGGCTGCGGCCCGGCCAACGCCTCCCGGCAACCGGCTCCGCCCTCGTCGATAACGGCGCTAGCCTACCACGAACGGCGCCCCAAGCCAACGCAGTCCGTCTTTTGGGGCGCGGCCGACGCTCGACGCCCGGTTGGCACCGCGGCACCGCTCGGCATATACTGACGTTTATCCTGCCCGCCGTCCGGATCGCAACCAGGAGTTTCACCCTGGCCTAGCAGACAGGATCGACACACACCCATGGGCAACGAGGACCTGCAGACGATCCCGGGACGCCAGGGCTCTGGCGAGGCCTTGCCTGCCCGCCACAGCAGGCCGCGGCGCACGCTGGCGGACCTTTGGCGCGCTTATGCCGTGCGTATCATCGCTGTGGCCACTTCCCTGGCCATCACGGGGCTGGTCCTCGTCTTCCATGACCGCCTGGCGGAGCTGGCCGGCTACGGCTACCTGGGGGTGTTCCTGGTCAGCGTCATCGGCAACGCCACCGTCATCTTGCCAGTGCCCAGCCTGGCCGCCGTGTTCGCCGGCGGCGGTGTGCTGAACCCGCTCATCGTCGGGCTGGTGGCCGGGGTCGGCGAGCCAATCGGCGAGCTGACCGCCTACCTGGCCGGCTACGGGGGCAGCGCCGTCGTGGAGGACTCGGAGCGCTACCGGCGCGTGCGCGGGTATATGGATAACCACGGCATGCTGACCATCTTTGTGCTCTCGGCCATCCCCAACCCCCTGTTCGACCTGGCCGGCATCGTGGCCGGCATGTCGCACATGCCGGTGTGGAAGTTCCTGTTGCCGTGCTGGCTTGGGAAGACGATCAAGACGCTGGGCATCGCCTATCTCGGCTCGGTGGCAATCGAGTTCATGACCGACCTGATGGCAAGGCTAGCGGCCTGAGCGAGGGCCGCGGCCGAAAGGGAGGGATCCCCATGTCTGACACCGACGTGCAAGAGTACCTGGCCCGCCTGCTTGCCGTGCAGCAGCGCGCCCTGGCCGAGCTGACGGACATGCCTCGCGAGGAGTTGCGCTTTGCGGCCGACGTGCAGCGCTGGACGTCGGTACGCCGCCTGTTGCTGCGCCTCGGCGATCACCTCCGGGAACACACCACTCAGCTGGTTGAGGCGCGCGAGGCGATCGGCGCCGCGCCCACCATGCCCCAGCGCATCTTGGCGCAGGCCATGGTCGCCCAGGGCTACGTGCTCGGCGCCATGGTCGGCCTGCAGGACGAGGACCTCGATACGGCGCCCGCCCCCGGCGAGTGGACCCCTCGCCAGGTGCTGGAGCACATCATCTCTACGCAGGCCGGCTACCTGGAGGCGATCCAGCGCGCCCGGCAGACCGGTCGCCTTGTGGAGCGCGACTGAGGAGTTCCCTGACCGCCGCCGAGCCTCTTGGCCCGCCGTGGCAACGCAGAACGCGGCCCTTCATAGTGGAGTGAGGATACAGGATGACCGAGCACGTGTACGACGGATTCGACACCCAAGCCCTGCACACCGGCTACACGCCCGATAGCACCGGCGCCCGGGCCGTGCCGATCTGGCAGACGTCCAGTTATGTCTTCAAAGACGCCGACCACGCCGCGCGCCTCTTTGCGCTGGAGGAGCCCGGCAACATCTATACGCGCCTGGGGAACCCCACCACCGACGTCCTCGAGCGGCGCGTCGCCGCCCTGGAGGGGGGCGTCGCCGGCCTGGCCTTCGCCAGCGGCATGGCCGCCATCGCCGCGGCGCTGACGACCCTGTGTGGCATGGGCGACGAGATAGTTTCCAGCACGCGCTTGTACGGCGGGACGGTGACGTTGCTCAGCGTCACCCTGGCCCGCATGGGCATCCGCACCGTCTGGGTGGATTCTGACGACCCCGCCGCCTTTGCCGCGGCGATCACCGAGCGCACCAAGGTCATCTACCTGGAGACGATCGGCAACCCCAAGCTCACCATCCCTGACATGGCCGGCATCGCCGAGGTCGCCCACGCCCGCGGGGTGCCCGTGATGATCGACAACACCACCGCCTCGCCGGCGCTCTGCCGCCCGATCACGCACGGTGCCGATATCGTGGTCCACAGCCTGACCAAGTACCTCGGCGGGCACGGCACCTCGCTCGGTGGAATGGTCGTGGACAGCGGCCGCTTCCCCTGGGACAGTGGTCGCTTTGCCGAGTTCGTCGATGCCGACCCAAGTTATCACGGACTGCGCTTCTACGAGACCTTCGGCAACCAGGCCTTTGCCATGCGCACCCGCCTCAAGACACTGCGGGATACGGGCGCCTGCCTGAGCCCGTTCAACTCGTTCCTCATTCTGCAGGGCATCGAGACGCTTAGTCTGCGCATGGCGCGCCACTCAGAGAACGCCCTGGCCGTGGCCCGCCACCTGGCCCAACACCCCAAGGCGGCCTGGGTGCTCTATCCCGGGCTCGAGTCACACCCCTCCCACGCTCTGGCCGAGCGGTACATGCCGTCCGGCGCCAGCGGGCTGGTGGGGTTCGGCGTCAAGGGAGGCAGGCCGGCAGGCAAGAGGTTCATCGAGGGGCTGCGGCTTTTTAGCCACCTGGCCAACAT
>JAAZBY010000578.1 GCA_012513595.1 Chloroflexota bacterium | reverse complement strand
GGGAGCAGGGGGCCATCTTTGGCACTATGTTGCCGGTGATGTACACAGACTAGGTGCACGTTCTGCATTTGTGTGCTATAATGCGCGTGAGGCAGCGTGCCGCGGGGCGCTTGCGCCAGGCGCACCACGCGGGTGAATGGCTGCCGCGACGCGTGGCTTGTGACCGTGCGTGTTCAGCATGGTCGCCGGTCGTGCCTCGCAGCCTGGACGCCCAATCCAGGCTTCGCAGATCCGAGCCGAGTTCGGGCCGCCCTGCTCGTCGCAGGCCTCTTGCCTACGCCGCCGGTCTTCGGCGCCGCCCACATGGCGCGCCAGCCCACCTGCTGGTGTGCTCTGCCATCGCCCAGTTGATTGTACTGTACCGAACGGTTGCCAGTTATACAGCAGTGTGCCATGGCGGCGCACTCACCAGGTCGGAAGCAGCGCCCGCCGCCATCGCGTGATGGGAAGGGCCTCGTCCGCCTCTTTGTTGGGATGCGCCGCCTTTTGTAGATGCGCCCCCGTGCGGGCTACACGAGAATGGAGGTGCCGCAAAGCAACCGACGGGCTGACATACAGATAGGCGGCGCGTTGATAGTATTCGCTCGGTCCACGCGATAGGCATGATGGCAGAAGCGCAAGACGACGAGGTCTTGCCAGCAAGGGAGGACTGTCCGATGCGAAGCAACCGCAAGTTCCTGATGCTTGGACTCATGGTCGCGGCCCTATTCCTGCTGGGCGCGGCCACGGTCTCGGCTGCCGGCCCCGAAACCGGCATCCAGCCGTATGAGATCAAGCTGGTCGTCGATGAACAGGGGGGCTGGGCCATCCCGTCCCTCGGTGGGCTCGACCTCGGCCTGAACTCCGCCACCTTTGAGTCAGTGGCCAAGACGCTCGGCCTGCAGATGCAGGTGCCCAGGCTGGACCCGGCACTGGTCAAGATGGCCATGGATAACAACATCCAGACTATCGCCCTCATCAAGGAGGGTGAGGTCAACACCATCTTGGTCAACAATCAGCCTGCCACCGCCATTACCCTGTCGGACGCCGCCCTGGACCTGGTAGCCGGTTTTGTGCCCGATCTGGAGACGCTGATCGGTGGCCTGAACCGGACCTACGTCGCGGTGGGCGTACAGCTCCCCGTGAAGGAGGGCACGCCGATCGCGCTGGACCTCGGGGCGCGCATGGGGGCCGTGGCCGCGGCAGAGGCTCCTGCAACGACGGTTGACCTCGGCGTCACCATCTCTCCTGAGGGCAAGCTGGTCTCTATGGGTGGCATGGACCCCGCGCTCCTTGGCGTGGCCCTGCCGGCCCTGGATATCAGCCTGCTCCAGACCCTGGGCATGAACCAGCTGGACGCCAGGGTCACCTCTACCGGGCTGACGCTGATCGCCAACAACGAAGAGCTGGCTACGATGACCTGGGACGCCAAGCAGATCGAGGCGGTGCCGGTGCTGTACACCAGGCTCACCGGCGCAGAGCTCCCAGCACAGGCGGAAAGCGTGCTGGCGGTGGCCGAAGGGTGGCTGGCCGACAGCCAGATCAACCTGACAGCCTTTGTCGCCGAGCAGCCCAAGGAAGAGCGCCCGCATCTGGCGCTGGGGCGCCCGCTGGCGGTTCAAATCCTGAAGGATGGCAACCTGTCGGTAGAAGGCTTTGCGGTGCGTACCGGCTTTGAGGCCACCATCGCCCAATACGAGGGGCTGCTCGGCCCGGTCGCCGTGTCTTGGAACGGCGAGCAGGGTCGGCTGACCCCCGTCGTGGGTGACATGGTGATGCCCAGCCTGTCGGTCGATCCCGGCTTCCTGACCACCGCGATGGGCAGCCTGCTGGGTGAGACGATGGACTGGAACCTCATTGCCGAGTCGCTGTCCTTCGCCGACGTGTCTCTGACGCTGGCCTCGGAAGGCGCCAAGGCGCCCGATGCGGCCCTGCTCGGCTATGAGCAGCACCCTGCCCCCGCCACCTTCGTGGCCACCTCGGCCGTCAAGATCTCCCGCTCGACCGGCGACGTCGCCGTGCTGGGCACCACTCTGCCGCTCGGCTTCGTGGAAGGCCTGACGGGCCTGGAGATCACCAACGTCGTGACCCAGCAGGTCAGCCCCTTCGAGGGCGTCGAGAGCCTGGGCGTTCGGCTGGGGCCCAACGGCCTGGCGATCACCGTCAACGGCCAGAGGGCCATGCTGGCCTGGGACGAGCAGACGCGCGACAACCTCGTGGCGCTAGCCGTCAAGCTCTTTGTGGACAGCTACCAGGGCCCCGCCCCCAAGGGCGGCCTCCTGCAGGATCCGGTGGCAACCCTGATGGCCGCCCTGAAGAAGGCTGACCTCGGCGCCCTCCAGGACGCCGTCGCGGCGCTGAACCAGGGCGAGGTCGGCTTTTCCGTGTCGCTCCAGGAGGGGGCTCTGCCAGAGTCCTCCTGGGCGGGCACGCTGGCCGGCCTGCAGCCACTGCTGGACCTGGTCGCTCCTCCGGCTTCGTAGGTCGGCCCCTCCGGCCTGGCCACCGGCCGCGTGCCCCCAGGGGCACGCGGCCGGTTCCGTTTCACGCTTCGGCGCGCCGACGCGCCTCATTGCCGCACCTCTCGCTCGGCCCGGGCGATGCTCCACAACGTGCGCAGCCGCAGGATTGGTGGCTCGGGCCTCCTATGCTATACTCTCACACCGTGCCGCGTACTCGTGGTGCCCGGCATTCGCTCGACGGCGAGCCAACCCCACCGTCTCGCCACGCCGGCTTGCGTGGCTTGTGCCGAGTGACTGCAGCGATGAGGAGGATTTCATGTTCGCGTTGACGTTGCCTCGTGTCAGATCCACCGTACTGCCCAAGGTGATCGGCGTTGCCCTGTTCGCCGTGCTGACGGCCATCAGCGCCCGGCTCACCGTGCTGTTGCCCTTTACCCCTGTCCCCTGACGCTGCAGGTAATGGTGGTAGTGCTGAGCGGCCTGGTGCTGGGCCCCTGGGGCGGCTTTGCCGCGCAGGCCCTCGTGTTGCAGGCCATCCTGCTCGGCGCCCCGCTGACGGCCAGCGGCCTGTCGGGCGTGGCCGCGCTTGTGTCGCCGACGGCGGGCTATCTGGTGGCCTTCCCGTTCGCCGCCGCGCTGGCCGGCTGGGTTGCCCATCGCCCCGCTAGGCGCGGGCTCGTCCGTAACCTTCTGGCCGGCGGCGCCGCCCTGGCCCTGATCTACGCGCTGGGCACGGCCTGGCTCGCCACCTACGTGGGCGCGCGCAACGCCTGGGCCCTGGGCGCAGCCCCCTTCGCGCTGGCCGACGCCATGAAGATCATGGTCGCCGCCGGAGCCACCTCGCTGCGCCGCAAGTAGCTGCGGACTGACGCGAAAGAGCGCCCGCGGGCAAAGCCTGCGGGCGCTCTTTGGTACGCGCTCTCACCGACGGCAGGCTCAGCCTGCACCCCTGCGCGCGTCCTCCAGGTCTACGTAGCGCCGGATCGTCCCGCTGTCCACCAGCCAGACGCCGGTGGCAAAGCGCTCCACAAAGTAGCGATCGTGGACGACTGCCAGAACCGTCCCCTCGTAGCCGGCCAGGGCGCTCTCAAAGCGTTCGCGTGAGGGCATGTCGAGATGGTTGATCGGCTCGTCAAGGAGCAGCAGGTTGCATCCCTGCAAAACCAGCGCCCCCAGGGCCAGGCGAGTGCGCTCGCCAAAGCTGAGGCTGGCGATCGGCACGAAAACGTCCTCGCCCGCGAACAGGTAGTAGTGCAGGAGGGTGCGCGCCTCGGTCTCGCTCAGCGGCGCCACGCGGCGGATGTACTCCAGAGGGGTCAGGCTGCCATCTAGGTTGTCCTGCTCTTGGGCCAGGTAGCCGACGCGCACGTTCGCCCCGATCCGCAGGCTCCCGTCGGTCGGGACCTCCTCCCCCGTGACCAGGCGCAGCAGCGTCGTCTTGCCCGTTCCGTTGGCCCCCAGTAGGGCGATCCTCTCGCCGCGCCGCAGGATGAGGTCCACACCCCAATAGAGCGTGTGGTCACCGAAGCGCTTGCCGAGGTTCTCCAGTACGAGCACGTCCTGGCCGCTGGGCGGCGTCGTCAGGAACTCGAGCTTGACCTGGTAGGTTAGCTCTGGCTTGGCGATATAGTCTTCCGAATCCAGCAGTCTCTGCACGCGCTTGGCGCGCACCACTCCCTCGCGAGCCACCTTCTTGGCCTTCTTGCGATAGTGGAAGTGGATCGTCTCGTGCTCGATGCGGCGGGCCTTGTTGCGGGCCTCGTTGGCGGCTGCCTCCAAGCGGGCAATGCGCTCCTGCTGCTCCACGTAGGCACGGCGGTGTTTCTCCTCGGCAGTGGCCACCGCCTGGGCGTAGGCCGAGTAGTTGCCGGGGTAGATCGCCATGGTATGCGTCTTGGCGTCCAGGGCCAGCACCTGGGTAGCCACGCGGTCGAGGAAGGTACGGTCGTGCGAGGCTACCAGCATGGCCCCCTCGTAGCCGCGCAGATAGCCCTCCAGCCACTCGAGCGCGACGATATCCAGATGGTTGGTCGGCTCGTCGAGGAGCAGGACCTCCGAGTTCTGCAGCAGGAGCCGCGCCAGCCCCAGGCGCGTCTTCTGGCCGCCACTGAGCTGGATGACCGGGGTGGCCGGCTCGACGTGGTCGAGCGAGAGGCCGGCCAGGACCTGTTCGACGAGGTGATCGGGAAGCGAGGCCCCGGGCTGGCTGAGGCGTTCGAGGGCGCGTGCATAGTCGCGCTCCAGAGGCGCGCGTTCCTCGTCACCAGCGAGCGCCAGAGCGTGGGCCAGCGCCTCCACACGTTCCGCGAGGCGCTGGACCGTCAGGAACTCCGGGCCTGACAGCGCCTCCCGGACCGTGGTGGTGCCTTCTGGGGCCAAGGCCTGGGGGAGGTAGCCCACGCGGCTGCGCGGGACGTCGAAGCGGACGCTTCCGGAATCGGCAGTCTCCTGCTTGGCGAGGATGCGCAGAAGCGTGCTCTTGCCAGCCCCGTTCGGGCCAACCAGGGCGCAACGCTCACCGCGCTGAACGGTAAAGCTTATTCTGCTGAGGACGGGGCTGTCCCCGTAAGTCTTGCAAAGGTCGGATACTTGCAGCATGGGCGGATCTCCATCTCGCGCGGTGCAGCCTCGGGCTGCTGGGCGTTCCACACCGGGGTGCCTGCCAGAACGCGCATGATGGTGCCCGCCATGCCGTGATCCTCCTTGCCTGCTGCGACGCGACCACGAGAAGTCTTGCGTCCACACTCTGTCCGCCGCTATAATACGTGCCACGGGCCAATAAGCCAAACGGTCGCATCATGCCGACCCCCACCGACCGACCGGAGGTTCGCCATGCCCGCTTCCGACGAACGACTCAGCCTGCGGACCAAGGTCCTCTATGGCCTGGGAGACACCGGCTTCTCGCTCACCAGCACGCTGATCGGCGTCTTCTTTCTGCTCTTCCTCACCGACGTGGTCGGGCTGCGACCGGCTCTGGCGGGGTTGGCGATCTTTGTCGCCAAGCAGTGGGACTGGATCAACGATCCCCTGGTCGGCTATATCTCTGACCGCACGCGCAGCCGTTGGGGACGGAGGCGTCCCTTCCTGCTTTTTGGCGCCATCCCCTTCGCCGTGGTGTTCGCCCTCATGTGGTGGCGGCCGCCCATCGCCAGCCAGTCGGGCCTGGCCGTCTACTATGGCGGTGTCTATGTCCTCTATGACACCATTGCCACCTTTGTCTACATGCCCTACTTTGCCCTGACGCCCGAGCTCACCCTCGACTACGATGAACGCACCGCCCTGACGACCTACCGCATGGCCTTCTCGATCATCGGCAGCCTGATCACCTTCATCGTCCCCTGGATGATCATCGGGTCCTTCCGGCCAGAGAACTCTTCCCGCGTTCTCCTGAACGGGATCCTCTTTGCCGTGCTGAGTGCGCTACCGCTGCTGGGCACCTTTGCCGGCACCCGCGAACGGCCCGACCTGGCGGCCGCCAGCCAGCCCGGCCTGCGCAACTCGCTGCGGGCGGCCTTGGGGAACAGGCCCTTCCGCATGGTGGCCGCCCTCTACCTGCTGACCTGGTTGACGGTCAGCGTGGTACAGGCCGTACTGCTCTACTTCCTCAAGTACTGGCTGGGGATGGAGGGGCAAAGCGACACGATCTTTGCCGTGATCTTTGTGACGGCGCTGGTGGTGTTGCCCTTCTGGCAGTGGGCCTCGCGGCGCACGGAGAAACGTCAAGCCTACATGTACGGCATCGGCTTCTGGGCGGCGGTGCAGATCTTGCTGGGACTGGTGCGGCCGGGCGCGCCGGTGGGGCTCATCCTGGGGCTCGGCGCGCTAGCCGGGATTGGCGTATCGGCGGCGCACGTGTTGCCCTGGTCGATGATCCCCGACACGATCGAGTGGGGCCAGGCGGAGACGGGCAGCCGCCACGAGGGGATGTTCTACAGCCTGGTAATGCTGGCCGAGAAGGCGGCTGCGGGGCTGGCCCTGTTCCTGGTAGGCGTAGCGCTCGACTGGGCCGGCTACGTGCCCAACGCCACCCAGCAGGCGCCCTCAGCCCTGACGGCCATCCGGGCACTCACCGGGCCGCTCCCCGCTCTGCTCCTCTGTGGGGGAATCCTGCTGGCCGTGCGCTTTCCGCTGGGGCGCGCCCAGCACCTGGCCCTACGGGAACGCCTAGCCCTGGCCGCGCAGGACGCCACGGACTATCCAGGCTCCGAGTGAGCAGAGCCCGCCGGCGGCCGCCCGCGCCGGCCCTCCAACGCCCTGCAGACCGATGCCAGAGCCGCCAGAACGCGCTCGGGCGGGTCGGTCTTGGGCAGAAAGGCATCTGCGCCAGCGGCCAGGGCGGCCTCGCGCGCCTCGGGCCGGCTGCTCATTGCTACCAGCCCGAGCGCCGGCCAGCGCCGGCGCGCCGCAGCCAGGAACCTGCTGGGCCGGAGGCCCGGCAGCTCCCAGTCGAACAGGAGGAGCTCCGCCTGCGCGGCGGCGATGGTCTCTGTCAGTCGGCGGGCATCGCCCACCTCGCCGACGACCTGGTGGTGAGACCTTTCGTCTAGCAGGAGGCGCAGGGCGGAGCGCACGGCCGGCCGATCGTCGGCGACGATGATGCGCATGGGTCCTCCTCGGGGTCTGGGTGGAGCATCACTCTCCAAACTACCCTACCATGCCGCCCGCATGGGCGCGTCATACGGGCGACGAGGCAGCCCCTGGCCGATCGGCCAGTCTTGCGCCCGGCGGCCGCGCCGCGGCCGTGGACGGCCCCCCTGCGGCACGGCCTGGCCGTTCGATGGAGACGGATATCCGACTGTTCACCGATGGGCCAGGCCCGTCACCATGGTACGCTCGACTCAGAGTCTCCCAGCCTCAGCACCGCGAACAACGGAGTCGACGAGATGACCGCCCACTGGCCTGCCCGTCTCCTGACCGTCCTGGGCCTGTTGGCCGCCCTGCACGGGTGTGCCCCAGCCGCGGGCGGCGGACCCTCCGCCGCCCCCTCGCCCGCGGCAGCCCTGCCGGCCGCCTCGCCCACGGCAGCGACGGGCCTCGGCGACCTGAGCGCCCTCCCTCCGGAGGAGCTGGTCGACTCCTTCTACCGCTGGTACATCGGGCAGAGCGGGGCACCGCTGACGGACGGCACCCTGGCCAGCAGCGGATACCTCAGTGAGGGCTATGCCGTACGGCTCAGCGAGATCGTGGCCGGCTTTGACCGCGGTGCGGTCGACCCGCTCCTGTGTGCCCAGGACCTGCCTACCCGGTTCACCGCTCAGCGCGTCCGCGTTGATGCGGAGCGGGCCGTGGTGCACGTCACCACAGGTTTCCCGGGCCAGCTCCTCGAGGTGCACCTTGCGCGCACCGGCGGGCAGTGGCGCATCGACCAGGTGTACTGCGGCGAGCGCGAGGCGCCCTTCCGGCCGACGCTGCTCCCCCAGCCGACGCTGACGCGCGTCCCGTCGGCCGGCGGGTCGGCCCAGGACAGCCTCACCACGGGCTGGCCCGTTTATGTCAACGACTCCTACGGTTTCCGCTTCTCGCTCCCCCCCGACTGGGCCTTTGCCGAGTACCGCGCCGACCCGGGCCTGCCGCCCCTCGGCCCGCGGAACGTACGCCTGTTGGTGCACGTCATGCCCCAGGAGTGGGCCGCACGCGCTGCGGAGCCCGGTGGGCTGGGCGTGACCCCCTTTGTCGTCGAAGTCACTGTCGGCACGCTCGAGCAGTTCCGCGACGCCAACCTGGAGCCCGCCCGCAGCGAGGCTCTGCAGGTGGGCGACCTTACCGCCGTGTGGGAGGAGGAGGCACTCACCGACCTGCTCAGCCTGCGCCGCTACGTCTTCCAGCACCCGGAGAAGGGCGACCTGCGCGTCACCTTCCACGATCCGATCTCTGGCTTCCCCGAACGACTGGCCGCCGCTGGGGCACTCGTGGACCAGTTCAAGGCCATCGTAGGCACGATGGCGTTCACGCCGTGAGCCGCTCCTCCCTGCCTGACCGCCTGCGTGTGTTCGTCCCCACTCCGCGGGGGCTGGGGGCACGCATCGTCCTGTGGGGCGTGGTGCCGCTGGTATTGATCGTGGGGCTGGCGGCCGGCAGCGTCACCCTGGCCTACTACCGGGTGACGGACAACCTCCTGCGCGCACGCAACGCCGAGATAACCCGTCTGCTGGCCCAGAGGCTGTCCACCGACCTGCTGACGCCGCTGGCCGTGCTGGACCGCGTCGGCGCCAGTGACGACGTGCGCAGCGGCGACCCGGCGCGGATGCGTGTGGCGCTGCGCTGGGCGATCGGTGAGCTGCGCGCGTTTGACGAGGGCGTCGTGATCCTCGACCTTGGCGGGCAGGTGATCGCCGCCGATCCCCGCCGGCCTGCTCTCGTCGGGCAGGATTGGAGCCCCCTGGGAATGGCTGCGTCTGGCCAGGCTCGCGCTGACAGCGGCGACCCGCTCCCCTTTGGCGCCGACGTCGCGGCGCTCGGGGATCAGGGGCCCGCGGTCGTGCCGCTTCTCCTGCCCGTCTACGGCCCGGGGCGCCAGCCGCTGGGGACGATTGCCGGCCTTTTCGCGCTCGAGCCGGCACCCGGCGTCGAGCCCAACGCCCTGGCGCGCGCCGTGGGGCGGCTTCTCTCGGACGGGACCTCTCCCCAGGGCGGGGGCGCTCGCCTGCTCCTCGTGGACGGGGCCGGGCGCCTCATTGGCCTCGTTTCGACGGGCAGCCGAGAGGCCTGGGGCGGGCCGCTTGCCGCGGGAACGGACCTTTCGGCACACGCTGCCGTAGCGGCCCTGCGTGGCCGGGGCAGCGGCTCGGTGCGCCTGGCCGACCAAGAGGGGCGCGCCCTGATCGCCGGGTACGCGCCAGTGCCTGACACGTCTTGGGGCCTCGTCCAGGAGGAGGACTGGGCGGTGCTCGTCCGCCCCGTTACCGACGTCGGCCGGCTGGCCATCCTGTTGCTGGCCCTCGGGTTGCTGGTGCCGACGGCCGTGGTCGTGGCCGGGATCCGGCGCCTGACCCGCCCGCTGGCAGGGCTCACCGAGGCCGCCCAGGGGATCGCCGCCGGTGACCTCGGCCAGCGCATCGATATGCCCGAGGATCCCGAGCTGGCCAGGCTGGCCGCGGCTTTCAACCATATGTCCGCGCGGCTGCGCACCCTGTATGACGGCCTCGAGCGCCAGGTGGCGGATCGCACCCGCGCGCTCAGCACCCTGAACGCCATGGCGGCAGTGGTAAGCCGTACGCTGGACCTGGACGAGGTCCTCACCGCCGCCCTCGAGCACACCCTTACGGCCCTCTCTTTGGGGGCGGGCCTGGCCTGCGCGGCCACTGCCGACGGCGGCCTGGCCCTCGTGGCGGTGCGGGGTGGCCCGTCGCAGCCCCCCGACGCTGCTCTGGACCGCTCCGGGGCGCGCGGTCTGGCGGACGGCCTGGCGCCAGCGCTTTGCGCTCGCTCAGAGCTGCCGAGCGCGTTGCAGGGCGGCCTGCCCGCCATGGGCGGAGGGCAGGTCGTCTCGGTGCCGCTGGTGGCCCGCGACCAGCTGCAGGGCCTGCTCCTGTTGGCCTGGCCCGGGCCCACGGATCCCGATCCCGACACCCTGAGACTCCTGGCCGCCTTGGGGCAGCAAGCGGGTGTGGCCGCCGAGAACGCGCGGCTAGTGGCGCGTGCCGAGGAGGCCGCCGTTTCTGCAGAAAGGAACCGCCTGGCCCGTGAGCTGCACGACTCGGTCACGCAGATGCTCTTTTCCGCCAACCTGATCGCCGGAGTGCTCCCCATAATCTGGGAGCGCGACCCTGGCGAGGGGCAGGAGCGGCTCGCTGAGTTGCACCTCCTGACGCGCGGCGCCCTCGCCGAGATGCGCGCCCTGCTGATGGAGTTGCGGCCGCGGGCCCTGGCCGATACACCCCTGCACCAGCTGCTCCGCCAGCTCTGCGACGCGGCCCAGGGGCGCTCCCGCGTGCCGATCGCGCTGACCGCGGCGCAGAGCCCGGAGCCGCCCACGCAGGTCCGCCTGGCGCTGTACCGCGTCGCCCAAGAGGCGCTGAACAACATGGCCCGGCACTCGGGCGCCAGCGCGGCCAGCGTCCTCTGGCAGATCGGCGAAGGGTCCGGCTGGGCAGACCTCATCATCGAGGACAACGGGCACGGTTTCTGCTTGGGGGCCACGCGCCCGGGCAGCCTGGGCCTGGGCATCATGCGCGAGCGCGCCGAAGCGGTGGGCGCCCGCCTGAGCATCTCCAGCGTGCCCGGCCAGGGGACACGTGTCTCTGTGTCCTGGCGCCCGGAGCGTCAGGGCACGCTGCAGACCGATGGTTGACGGGCAGGCGTACAACAGAAAGGAGGCACACGTGCCGGTAGAGAACCCCATTCGCGTCCTGATCGTGGACGATCAGCCGGTGGTTCGCAGCGGCCTGATCGCCTTTCTCCGCGCGCACACTGACCTCGAGCTGGTGGGCGAAGCGAGCGGCGGACGGCAGGCCATCAGCCAGTGCGGAAGCCTGCGACCCGACGTGGTCCTGATGGACCTGGTCATGCCAGACGTCGACGGGGTCGCCGCGACGGAGGCCATTCACCGCCAGTGGCCGGAGGTGCGCGTCCTGGTGCTGACCAGCTTCGCCGAGGACGACCTGGTGCGCCGCGCCCTGCAGGCCGGCGCCACCGGATACCTGTTGAAGAACGTGTCGCACAGCGAGCTGGCCGAAGCCATTCGCGCCACCTACCGCGGCCGAGGGTCTCTCGCGCCCGAGGCCGCCCAGGCCCTCATCCGCGCCACCACCGCGCCCCCGCCCCCTGGCCGTGACCTGACCCCGCGTGAGCGCGAGGTGCTCGGGCTCATGATCCTGGGCCTGTCGAACCCCGAGATCGCGGAGCGC
>JAAZBY010000577.1 GCA_012513595.1 Chloroflexota bacterium | reverse complement strand
TGGTCGTTGTCAAGAACAAGTTCCGCAACGTGCCGGAGGTGGCCGTGTCGGACGTCCGGCAGGCCACGCCGGGCAACACCAACGTCGAGCAGTACTTCTGGAAGCAGTAGCGCGTGCTGGTGAGGAGCGCCTCTGGCGCTCCTCACCAGTGCAGGCCGCCGCCCAGAGGCGCACGCAGGAGGAGGTGCCCGAGAAGACGATCGGTTGGTACTCGGAGGCGTCGCTCATGTTTGCATTCCCGTTGTTTGGCCTTACCGAGGATGCACGTACGAAGGGAGCAACATGATCACTATCTCTCGGCGTGAGTTCGTGCGCCTATCGGCGCTGACGACAGCAGCCTCCGTGGCAGCCGCCTGCGCGCAGCCCGCTGCGCCTGCTGCACCGACGACCGTGCCTGTGGCCCAGGCCCCGACTGCGGCACCCGCCGCCCCTTCCGCGCCCACGGCAGCCCCTGCAGTGACCGAGGTACGCTACGCGGAAGCACCCGTCCTGGCCGAGAAAGCCAAGGCCGGTGGCCTACCGCCCGTTGAGGAGCGCCTGCCGGTGGAGCCCCGAGTCATCCCGGTGGCCGAGGAGATCGGGCAGTATGGCGGGGTGTGGCATCGCTGCGCGGTGGGGGTGAGCGATGCCGGCATCATCAACAGCCGCCTCTCTTACGAGTGCCTGGTGCGCTGGAATGACGACGGCTCCGGCGTGGTCCCCAACGTGGCCAAGGCGTTTGAGATCAACGCCGATGCTACCGAGTTCACCTTCCACCTGCGCGAGGGGATGAAGTGGTCCGACGGGGAACCCTTTACCGCCGACGATGTGGTGTTCTATGTCGTCGACGATCTGATGAACGCCGAGCGTAACCCGACGCTCCCCAAGCGCTACCGCGACCCAATCAATCAGGAACCGCTCGCAGTGGAAAAGGTGGATGACTACACCCTCAAGGTCACCTACAAGAGCCCCTACGGGCTGTTCATCCAGGTGCTGGCCGGGCCCAGCGCGCTGGATTGGACGGTGCGCCCCAAGCACTATCTGACGCAGTTCCATCCGACCTACGCCGTCAAAGAGGAGTTGGAGGCCAAGATCAAGGCGGCCAACTTTACCAACTGGTGGGAGCTGTTCGGCAACCGTGCGGATTGGCAGAACGCCGAGATTCCGCACATCTGGCCCTGGCTGCCCACGCGCGTGCCGCCCGATGTGCCCATCGTGTGTGAGCGGAACCCCTACTACTGGAAGGTCGACGCGGAGGGCAATCAACTTCCTTACATCGACGCAGTCCAGTTCGACATCGTCGAGAACGCCGACCTGCTGAACATGAAGGCCGTGGCCGGCGAGATCGACTGCCAGTTCCGCCACATCATGTGGGCCAACTACCCGCTGTTCGTCGAGAACGCCCAGCAGGGCGACTACCGCGTGATGAAGTGGACCTTGGCGGAGGGCTCCAACGCTTTGCTGCACCCCAACATGAACCACGGGGACGCGGGGCTGCGCGAGCTGATGCAGACCAGGGACTTTCGCATCGCGCTGTCGGTTGCCATCGACCGCAAGGCGATCAACGAGCTGGCCTACCAGGGCTTTGGCTCTCCGCGCCAGGCGGCACTGGTGCCCCAGTGCCCCTACTACAAGCCGGAGCATGAGACCAAGTACGCCGAGCTGGACATCGCCAAGGGCAACGAGCTGCTCGACGGCATCGGGCTGACGGCCAAGGACGACGAGGGCTTTCGCCTGCGCAAAGACGGCACGCCGCTCTCCGTCACCTTCGAATACGCCCCGGTGTTTGGCCCCTGGCGCGACGTGGTGAACATGGTCTGCGAGCAGTGGAAAGAGATCGGCATCCGCGGCATCCCGAAGGAAGAG
>JAAZBY010000576.1 GCA_012513595.1 Chloroflexota bacterium | reverse complement strand
GCATCCCAAACGTCGAGAACCTGGGGCTGGAGACGGTGGGCCTGCGCCCCACGCGGCGCGGCATCGCCGTCGATCAGCGTCTGCGCACCGCCACGCCGGGCGTCTACGCCATCGGTGACGTGGCCGCCGAGGGCCCCATGCTGGCGCACGTCGCCTCACACCAGGGGCTGGTGGCCGTGGCCGATGCCCTGGGGCACCCCGCCACCATGGACTATACCGCGGTGCCGAGCTGCATCTTTACCCTGCCCGAGGCGGCCGGGGTGGGGCTCAGCGAGGACGAGGCCCGTGCGGCCGGCCACCAGGTGGCAACGGGCATCTTTTCCCTGGCCAACAACGGCAAGGCCGTGGCCTATGGCGACACGGACGGGTTCGTCAAGGTCATTGCCGACCGGGAGAGCGACGCCGTGCTCGGCGTGCACATCGTCGGGCCGCACGCCAGCGACCTGATCCTCGAGGGCACCCTGGCCATCGCCCTGGAGAGCACCCTCGACGAGGTCGAGCAGACCATCCATCCGCACCCGACCCTCGGCGAGGCGATCTCTGAGGCGGTGATGGCCGTCCGCGGCCGGGCGCTGAACGTGCCCCAGCCCTGAACGCGCCGCCGTGCCGACCGCAACAGCGCCCCGGGGCCACATGGCTCCGGGGCGCTACGTCGTTCTCGGGCCGTTACAGCGGGGCGGGGTCCACGATGACGCATCCCTCGCGCAGGCGCCGCTGGATGACCGCCTTGAGGAAGGGCCAGGCCTCGTCCAGCGAGGCATAGGGGACTAGGGGCAGCCGCTTCTGCCGGCCGCGCGCCACGCCGTGGATGCGCACCACAGCCCAGCCGTCGAACAGGCTGGGTTGGTAGGAGAGATAGTAGAACAGGGTCTCGCCAGAGGCGCCGGTGCGTTCAAAACATACATGCGTGAACCCCGCGCGCAACGCCTCGACGTCTATCGCTATCGCTTCTTTCAGTTGCTGCACTCGTCAAGGTCCTCGCCCGGCGGCTACCTGCCCTCATCCGGGCGCGCGGCGGCGCCCCCCTTGCGCGCCACCCACATGATGCGAAAGGTCTCGTCATCTGCCGGCAGCAGGCTAAAGCAGTCATAGTAGGCCTCCACGTGAAAGCCCACATCGGTCAGCAGGGTGGCGACCTGCTCAAGGGGATAGGCCTGCTCGGTGTGCTCTTCCTGGATCTTGCGGTATAGCTCGCCCTGCCGATCGAACACAGTGGCCACCACGGTGATGCGTTGGCGACGCTGGTCATAGCGGGAGCGAAAGATCACCGTGATGTCCGGCTCGTCCGAGTAGTGGACCTCGTCGTCCCACAGGACCTCCAGGGCGTAGGCCGTGTTCATGTCAAAGAAGAAGAGGCCACCCGGCTCCAGCGCGGCGTAGACCCGCCGGAAGACGGCCAGCAGCTCCTCGCTCGAGAGCATATAGTTCATGCTGTCGTACAGGCAGGTCGCCAGGTGCACGCGCTCGTCGAGCCGGAAGGAGCGCATATCCTGCTGGCTGAACGCGACGCTGACGCCCGCGGCGGCCGCTTTGGCGCGGGCCTCCTCGAGCATCGCCGCGGAGCCGTCGACCCCGTACACCTGCCACCCGGCGCTGGCCATGGCCGCGGCCACGGTGCCCGTGCCACAGGCCAGCTCAAGCAGGCGGCGCCCCTCCAGCGGATATCTCTCCAAAAGGGTGTTCAGGTAGCGGATCATCTTTAGGCTGAAGGCCAACTGGCCCGATCGGTCGTAGACCTTGGCGTACTCCTGGTACGTCTGCATCATGCGTCCCGCCTCGTTGTGGTAAGTACTCCATTGTCCTTCTGCCGCGAAGCAGTTCTTGCCGCGCCCCGGCGCCCTCCGTATACTGCGCGCATGAGCGAACCGTACACCCTGCGGCGCGCCAGCGCCACCCTCGCCGATGCCCGGGCGCTGCTCACCGTCGAGCAGGCCTCCCTGGCAGACAGTCCCTATTCCGCCGCCGAAGTCCAGCGCGTGCTGGCCCGGCCCGAGCACTATGCCTACCTGGCCATGCATGAGGGCGTGGCCGTCGGCTTTTGCTCCTGCCTAGAGACGCCCACCCCCCGCGGCCCGCGCCTGGAGGTGGACCTGCT
>JAAZBY010000575.1 GCA_012513595.1 Chloroflexota bacterium | reverse complement strand
TGAGCCGAGCGCGACCACCGGCGCCGTCCGCAGCGCCGTCCGTGGACCCCCCGGGCGCCATCAGCGCCCGGGGGGAGCGCCACAGGGCTGATCGAAGATCGCGTCAGCGCTCACCTGGTCGCCCTGAAGGGGTGCCAGATCGTAGCCGGGGGTCGCGCGAGAGCACGACCCCCGGAACCGCGAACCCACACACCACGCACCCTGAAGGGGTGCCAGAACCGGACTTTCAAACAGCCCTGGGAGCGCCCCTCGGCTTCGTGGCGCCCACCGCCGCCCCGCCGCGGGCGGGCGGTGTCTACTCCGTGAGGAGGTCGCGGTGGTGGCAGTGCCAGGCCAGGAGGGCCGTGGTGGCGGCCCAGGCGGCGGCCGTGGCGAGGGCCTGGGTGGCCGCGGGGAGGGCCAGGTAGGGCGGCATCCAGACCCAGTAGGTCATCAGGACGATCATCATGGGGAGGAGCCGCAGGAAGTTACCGCGGACGAAGATGCGCGTGACGGCGCCGATGGGGGTGAGGAGCAGCGCCAGGCCGAGGCCGCCGGGGCTCATGGCGCGGTAGGGCATGGTCATGCCCTTGAACACAATCGGGGACAGGTGGGGCGCCAGGAGGTGGCTGGCGAGGCAGAGCAGAGCCAGGAGGGCCAGGATCACCAGGGCGAGGCCGGCCAGGCCGGCGAGGGTGGCGAGGAAGCGCTGGCGGCGGGACAGGGGCAGGGGCACGGTGTAGCTCGCCGGCAGCACGGCGTGGAAGGTCGCCAGGCTGGCGGCGACGTAGGCGATGTTGGCGAGAGAGACGGTGCCCAGAGAGGCCCCATAGCCGAAAGGGAGTACCATGGCCATGGACGCCGTCATCTGCAGGATGGTGCGCGGCGGGTAGACGCCGAAGCGCTCGTAGAGGGCGCCCCAGGCAGCGCGGCCGGTGCGGTGCGGTCGTGAGGCGTCCATGCGTGCCAGGAAGAACCCCTCGCGCCAGGTGGGGGTCCCCTGATCGCCGGTCTTGCTGAGGCGTTCGGCGAAGGCCTGCCGGCGGTACTCCTGGGCTTTGCGCAGGTCGAAGCTCTCGAAGAGCGCCAGGGATCGGCTGCCGCAGAGTCGCCGTGCCAGGCCCTCGTCGCCCAGGCTGCGCCAGGCCAGGAGCGAGGCGATGAGGCTGCCGAGGATCACCCAGGTCGGGTTGTTGAGGACAGCCCACTCGATGGCGACCGGGAGATCCAGGAGGGAAAGCCCAGTGAGGATCAGCGGCAGGAAGCCAATGATCGGGTTCATGACCCGCCGGGGCAGGCTCGCCGCCACCGCCAGGCTGTAGACGGCCAGCGCCAGGCTGGCGAGGGCGGCCACTGCCAGCCACCCGGTCAGGGCGTCGGGGACGGCACAGCGCAGGGCGACCAGGCCCAGCGGAAGAGTCACCAGGAGGCCGACCATCGTCAGCACCCGGCGCGGCATGTGGCGATGGCCCGGGAGGAGGAAGGAGAAGGGCCTGACCAGGATCTCGTGCTGCAGCGCCGCCGCCGCGATGCCCATGATCAGGCTCACGACCAGGACCCTGGCGCAGAGCCCCGGGTGGGGGGGCGCGCGCCCTATGGCCAGCAGGACCACCGGGGTCGAGACCAGGGCCACCCAGGCGTAGAAGCACCACAGGACGCGGTGCTGGTAGAAGATGCGCAGGTTGG
>JAAZBY010000060.1 GCA_012513595.1 Chloroflexota bacterium | reverse complement strand
GAGATGGAGGTGTGGGCGCTGGAGGCCTATGGCGCGGCGCACACCCTGCAGGAGATGCTGACCATCAAGTCCGACGATGTGACGGGCCGCGTCAAGACCTACGAGGCGATCGTCAAGGGTGAGCCCGTCACCGAGGCGGGGGTACCGGAGTCGTTCAGCGTCCTGATCAAGGAGCTGCAGGCGCTGGGCCTCTCGGTCGAGGTCTTTGACGAGGCGGGTGAGAGCGTGCAGCTGGCGCGCAGCGAGCAGGCGAACCTTCTGCCGAGCCTGGGGCTGGGCCTAGGGTTCGGGGCGCTGGGGCGCTGAGCGGGATACGAAGTGAAGGGCGCTGGGTGGCCGCCGATGGCCACCCAGCGCTACGCGTGGTGTACAGGGCGCACCGGGCTGGCCGAAGCCCAGGGCGGTTTGACAGCCTCCGGCCTGGATGATATAATCTCTCTTCGTGAGTCAGTGACCTGCCTGGAAGTGACACCGGGAGGAGCAATTTGCCTACCATTAACCAGCTAGTGCGCAAGGGGCGCAAGCGGCAGCGCGGCAAGTCCGACGCTCCGGCCCTAAGCTATAACATGAACACGCAGAAGGGAGTGGTTACCCGCTCGCGGAAGAGCGCTCCCCAGCGGCGTGGCGTGTGCACCCAGGTGCGCACCACAACGCCCAAGAAGCCGAACTCGGCGCTGCGCAAGATCGCCAGGGTGCGCCTGTCCAACGGTCAGGAAGTCACCGCCTACATCCCCGGTGAGGGGCACAACCTTCAGGAGCACTCGGTGGTGCTGGTGCGCGGTGGACGCGTGAGAGACCTGCCGGGCGTCCGCTACCAGGTGGTGCGCGGCGCGCTGGACGCCGCCGGCGTGACGGGCCGTGCGCGTGGGCGCTCTCAGTATGGCACCAAGAAGGCCAAGTAGGTCCGCGAACGGCTGAGGGGCGGCGCCACCGCTCTCTCGGCGCGGACGGGGATTGTGGTGTTGATGCACCCGCGAGACGCGGCGGGCTGCGGGCGCGGATGTCGCGCCAGGCGCGGCAGGCCGCGTGTCCTGATCTAGAGGAGACTAGAGCATGCCGAGACGCTATCGGCCGGAGCGACGGGAAGCCGTTCCCGACGACAGATACCACAGTGAGGTGCTGTCTCGCTTTATCAATAAGGTGATGAGGGGGGGCAAGAAGAGCACCGCGCGCCGGCTCGTGTACGATGCGTTCGACATCGTACAGACGCGTACCGGTCGCGAGCCCCTCGAGGTATTCGAGCAGGCCCTGCGCAACGTGGCCCCCATGATCGAGGTCAAGCCTCGGCGCGTGGGCGGGGCGACGTACCAGGTGCCCGTAGAGGTACCGCCGCACCGTCGTGGTTCTCTGGCGATGCGCTGGCTGCTGGCGGCCGCCCGGGGGCGACACGGGCGGACCTTTGCCGACCAGCTGGCGGCCGAACTGATGGACGCCGCCCAGAACACGGGCGTGGCGGTCAAGAGGCGCGAGGACGCGCACAGGATGGCCGAGGCTAACAAGGCCTTTGCCCATTACCGCTGGTAGGTTGGCCCTTCGCCCCGGGCGGGTATCCTGACGGCCCGGCGAGTAGGGGGCCGTGGCTGAGGCTCGATATCCTGTGTGCCCGTAGAGTGATAGGAGCAGGGATATGGGAGCCGCCACGGATGGTAGCAGGCTGGCGCTGATCCGCAATATCGGCGTCATCGCCCACATCGATGCGGGCAAGACCACGACCACGGAGCGCATTCTGTTCTACACCGGCCGGACGCACCGGCTCGGCAACGTCGACGACGGGACTACCGTCACCGACTGGATGGACCAGGAGCGCGAGCGCGGGATCACCATCGCGTCGGCGGCCGTGTCTTCCTTCTGGCGTGGGCATCGCATTAACATCATCGATACGCCCGGGCACATCGACTTTACCGCCGAGGTGCAGCGCTGCCTGCGCGTGCTCGACGGTGGGGTCGTCGTGTTCGATGCCGTGCGGGGCGTAGAGCCCCAGTCTGAGACGGTGTGGCGACAAGCAGATCGCTTCCATGTACCGCGAGTCTGCTTCATTAACAAAATGGATCGAACGGGAGCCGACTTCTGGCGCTCTATTGCTTCTATCAGAGAGCGCCTGGAAGCTGTACCTGTGGCGATACAGGTGCCTATCGGAGCTGAGGCTTCTTTTGAGGGCGTTGTCGACCTGATCGACAACGTGGCTCTGGTCTGGGAGGATGAGTTGGGTGCCGTCCCTGAGAAGGTGACGATACCCGCCGACCTCCGTGAGACAGTGACCAGAGCCCGCGAGGACTTGGTGGAGGCCATCGCGGAGACGGACGACGTCTTGCTTACCAAGTACCTCGAAGGCGACGAGTTGAGCTCTGAGGAGTTGCGAGCGGGCCTACGACGGGCCACCCTGTCGGGCCGCTTGGTGCCGGTCCTATGTGGATCGTCACTGCGCAACCGGGGCGTACAGCCGGTTCTAGATGCGATTGTAGACTACCTTCCCTCCCCACTGGACGTGCCGCCGATCGAAGGGATCCATCCCGAGTCTGGCGAGAAGATCCTGCGGCATGCGGACCCCGGGGAGCCGTTCTCTGCCCTGGTGTTCAAGGTGGTGAGCGACCCGTTTGTGGGAAGGTTGGCCTACATGCGCGTGTACTCTGGCACGCTCAAGTCCAACTCCTCGG
The DNA here is from genome assembly GCA_012513595.1 of Chloroflexota bacterium. The sequence continues at coordinate 413 of JAAZBY010000060.1, read as the reverse complement.
TTACCAACTCCCCCAAGAAGAAGAAAGAACGCATCGGGCGCCTGCTCCACATGTACGCGAACCATCGCGAGGATGCGGAGGAGGTCGCCGCGGGCGACATCGCCGCTGTGGGTGGCCTCAAGTTCACCTTCACAGGCGATACGCTGTGCGATGCGGACCACCCGGTAGTGCTGGAAGCCATCCGCTTCCCCGAGCCGGTGATCTACATCTCCATCGAGCCGCGCACCGGGGCTGACGAGCAGAAGCTCGAGGCGGCCCTGGCCGCCCTCGCGGAGGAAGACCCCACCTTCCGCACCCGGAACGACGAGAACACCGGGCAGCGGATCATCTCCGGGATGGGCGAGCTGCACCTGGATGTGCTCATCGAGAGGCTGCGCCGCGAGTTCCACGTGGGGGTCAGCGTAGGCAAGCCG
>JAAZBY010000574.1 GCA_012513595.1 Chloroflexota bacterium | reverse complement strand
TCCTGTCTTCTCCGCACGGCTTGACGCCCCGCCCCATCCCGCCCATAATGGGGCCGCGCCGTGGGGCGGCCTGCTCCCCGCCGCAGAGTGAGGACCCTTCGCCAACACGAAAGGATCGCGCTATGGAGTTCCGTCGCCTCGGACGCACTGACCTCGAGGTCAGCGCGATCAGCCTCGGCACCGAGTACCTGATCGACCAGCCCGTGGAAGACGCCAAGCGCGTCATCCACGCCGCCCTAGACCGCGGCATCAACTATGTCGACATGTTCTTCGCCCAGCCCGGCTTTCGTGACGCCATGGGCGCCTGCTTCCGCGGCCGCCGCCAGGAGGCTTTCATCACCACCCACCTCGGCGGCTGCGTCGAGAACGACCAGCACGCCAAGACCCGCAACCTGGGGATCAGCGACCGCTTCTTTCACGACTTTCTCCGGCGCCTGGAGACCGATTACGTCGATGTCGTCTTCCTGCACAACTGCGACACGCAGGAGGACTATGACGTCCTGATGGACCCCGAGGGCCTGCTCGGCCTGGCCCGCCGCTACCGCGAGCAGGGCAAGGCCCGCTTCATCGCCTTCAGCGGGCACACCGTGTCCACCTCGCTCCAGGCCGTCCAGAGCGGCGCCATCGACGTCCTCATGTTCCCCGTCAACCTGGCCGGCAACGCCGTCCCCGGCAAGCGGGACCTGTTCAACGCCTGCCTGGCGCACGACGTCGGCCTGGTGGCCATGAAGCCCTTTGCCGGCGGGCGGCTCCTGCGCGCCGACCATGACTTTGAGGGCGAGACCTGGCAGGTCGGGGGCGGCAAGGTCTCCTTCCGCCGCTCGGTGCCCATCACGCCCGTGCAGTGCCTCTCTTACGTCCTCGAGCAGGCCGGCCTCTCGACCATCGTCCCCGGCTGCAAGAGCGTGGCCGAGCTCGACTCTGCCCTGGCCTACTGGACCGCCTCGGCCGAGGAGCGCGACTTTTCCGCCCTGCTGGCCGATTTCCAGCAGTACCGTGAGGGGCAGTGCGTCTACTGCAACCACTGCCTGCCCTGCCCGAACTATGTCGACGTCGGCAAGACCATGCGCCTGCTGGACGTGGCCCGCGGCGGCGGCCTGGCCCAGGCCCGCGCCGCCTACGAGGCGATGGAGACCAACGCCTCCGACTGCATCGCCTGCGGCGATTGTGAGGGGCGCTGCCCCTTTGGCGTGCCCGTCACCGACCTGATGGAAGAGGCCGTCGCGCTGTTCGCCTAGCGCCCCGCCTCACCTGAACGGAGTCGTCTGCATGCTACCGAACGGTCAACCATACCCGAGATACGTCTACCCCAGCGGGTCGTGACCGGCTCTCATGGTCGGATCGGGTCACGACTGGCGCCCCAGCACGGGGCATGGCTCGGTCCGACCAGGACATTCCCTTTGAGAGCAATAGGAGTAGCATCATGCTGTCGACTCTTCCGCTGGAAGAGCAGGTCGCCCTGCTCATGCGCGGCGTCACCTTTGGTGACCCGCAGATTCACG
>JAAZBY010000573.1 GCA_012513595.1 Chloroflexota bacterium | reverse complement strand
GCAAGCTGGACAGGATTCTGCTCACCCACGGCCATCTGGACCACATTCTGGGCTTGGGAGGTTTGATCTCCACTTTCTCGCGCTGGGAGTCGATCACGACGATGGAGATCTACGGCGGCAGCTGGGCGCTGCAGCGGGTCGAGGATCTCATGCGCGTGGTCCTGCGCGGCGACGAGGTGGACATGAACGTCAGCCTGGTCGAGGTCCGCCCCGGGCCGATCTGGGAGGACGACGCCATGACGATCACAGCGGTGCCGGTGGTTCACCGCGGGCCCGGGTGCTTTGGCTACGTCTTTGAGGAGGCCAGCCGGCGGCCCTTCCTGGCCGAGGAGGCCGAACGCCTGGGGGTGCCAAACGGCCCAGAGAGGCGCCTGCTGGTGCAGGGGCAGAGCATCACCCTGGCCGACGGCCGCGTGATCGCCCCGGAGCAGGTGCTGGGGGAGGAGATCCGCGGCACCAAGTACGTGCACATCGGGGATGCCGGGGCCACGGGCAACCTGGTGGAGGTCTGCCGCGCTGCCGATGCCCTCGTGATTGAGGCGACCTACACGTCCGCGGAGGCGGACCTGGCGGCCCGCTTTGGGCACCTAACGGCGGCACAGGCGGCAGAGCTGGCCGCGGAGGCCAACGTGGCGAATCTCTTCCTGGTCCACATCTCGCGCCGGCACAACGCGCGCGACCTGGCCCGCGAGGCGCGGACGATCTTTCCCAATACTATTGTCCCGCGGGACCTGGACCAGTACCGTATCACCCGGGAGGGCGTGGAAAGGACGGCGCGCTACCGTGGATACTAGAGGATTCTTGCGGGCGGCCGAAGAGAGGGGCTGGCTGACCAGGGTGAACTCGCCCGTCTCCCCCATGCTGGAGATGGCCCGGGTGATCCATGCCCTGGGAGAGGACCTGACCCACTTTACCGACGTCGCCGGCTGGCCGGGCGGGGTAGTCGCCGGGCTGTGTGCGGAACGCCGGCATCTGGCGCTGGCCCTTGGGGTCGAAGAACAGGGCCTGCTGCACGCGCTGGTGGGGGCCCTGCGCCAGCCGCAGCCGCTGCAAATCGCTAGCGGGGGACCCTGCCAGGAATGCGTCATCGAGAGCGTAGACCTGACCCGGCTGCCCATCCTGACCCACTTTGCCGAGGATGGCGGGGCCTACGTCACCGCGGGCGTGCTGCTGACTCGTGACCCCGAGCTGGGGCCCAACATGGCCTTCCACCGGCTGATGCGCGTGGGGCCACGTGCCTTCACAGCACGCCTGGTGGAGGGGCGCGGCACGCATCGCGCCTGGCAAAAGAGCGCCGGGGACCTCCCCGTAGCCGTGTGCATCGGCGCGCCGCTACACGTGCAGCTGGCCGCGGCCATGTCTCCCGCGTCCGGAGTGGACGAACTGACCATCGCCAGCGCCCTGGCGCCGACACCCGTGGTCCGCGCCCTGGGGGCTGACCTGTACGTGCCGGCGGAGAGCGAGATCGTGCTCGAAGGGCGCCTGACCAAGGATCTGGGCGACGAGGGGCCCTTTGTGGACCTGACCCGCACCCGTGACGGCGTGCGTCAGCAGCCCTATCTGGTGGTCGACCGGATCACCCATCGCCGGGAGCCCCTCTTTCAGGCGCTGCTCCCCGGGGGGCTCGAGCACAAGCTGCTGATGGGCCTGCCGCGCGAGCCGACGATCTACGACGCCGTGAGCCAGGTGTGCGAGTGCACCAACGTGGCCATGACCGCGGGCGGCGGGTTCTGGCTGCACGCCGTGGTGCAGATTCGCAAGGCCCAGGCGGATGATGGACAGCGGGCCATCGCGGCGGCCTTCCGTGGGCATTCCTCGCTCAAACACGTCGTCATTGTCGACGAGGACGTCGACCCCACCGATCCGGCGGCCGTGGAGTGGGCCATCGCCACGCGTTGCCAGGCCGACCGCGACCTGGTGGTGCTGCCGAACGAGCCCTCCAGCTCCCTGGATCCCTCGGCCAGGCAGGTGCCCGGGCAGAAGGCGCGCACCGCCAAACTGGGCGTAGACGCCACGCGCCCCTGGGGCGCCGACCCCGCCGCCTACCAGAGGATCGCCTATGGCAGCGTGGACCTCGCCGCCTACCGATTGGAGAGGGGGAGCGCGTGACGGTTTACCTGACGCCGGAGGAGCAAGCCATCCTGGACGGCGCCGAGGGCCCGGCGGCGCGCAAGGCGATGGAGATCGTCGTCACCCTCGGGCGTATCTATAACGCCGACCGGTTGGTGCCGGTCTCAACGGTACAGGTGGCCGGGGTGAGCTACCGGAACCTGGGTGATGCTGGGCTCGAGTTCCTGCGCGACTGGGCACGCGAAGGGGCGCGCGTGCGCGTGCCGACGACGCTTAACCCGGCCGGCATGGACATGATCGCCTGGCGGGAGATGGGCATCTCGGCCGAGTTCGCCGCCCGGCAGGTCGAGGTCGTCGAGGCCTACACCAGCATGGGCATCCAGCCGACCTGCACCTGCACCCCCTACCTGGTGGGCAACGCCCCCGACTATGCGGAGCACCTGGCCTGGAGCGAGTCATCCGCGGTATGCTACGCGAACTCGGTGTTGGGCGCGCGCACCAACCGCGAGGGAGGGCCCAGCGCCCTGGCCGCAGCGATCTGCGGGCGGACGGCCGCCTACGGCCTGCACCGCGACGAGGCCCGCCGTGCCACGCATCGCGTGCGGGTGGAGTGCCCTGTCCGCGAGCCGTGGGAGTTCGCGGCGCTCGGCTATTGGGTGGGCCGCCAGGTGGGCAACGGCATCCCCTATGTGGAAGGGCTCGACTTGCCCCCTGCTCTGGTTGCCGCGGAGAGGGCTGGGCGCGGCGGGGAGGCTCCGGCGCACGATGCGCTCAAGCTGATGGGCGCGGCGCTGGCCTCTTCCGGGGCCGTGGCGCTGTTCCATGTGGAGGGCGTCACGCCGGAGGCACGGCTCCGGAACGACGTCCTGCCGACGGGCGTCCAGGAGATAGAGGTCCGGTCGCTCGGCCCGGCGATTGAGGCGCTCAACCACCCAGTGGAGACGATCGATTTGGTCGTGATCGGCTGCCCCCATGCCTCTCTCGACGAGATCCGCGCGGTGGCCGGTCTGGTGCGCGGGAGGCGCCTGGCGTCAGCCCTGTGGGTGACGACGTCGCGCGGCGTGCGCGAGCAGGCCCAGGCTGAGGGGCTGGTCGACGAGATCGCCCACGCCGGGGGGCGGGTGGTGGCGGATGGCTGCGTCGTGGTCGCCCCCATGCGCGAACTGCCCTACCGAACCCTGGCCACCAACTCGGCCAAAATGGCGAGCTATGCCCCTTCGCACGCCGGGCTGCAGGTGCGCTTTGGCTCGCTCCAAGAGTGCCTGGAAGCGGCAATCCGCGGGAAGTGGGAGGCCGGTGTACACTAGATGAAAGAGATCAGGGGAAGGGCAGTGGTGCCCGGGCGGGCGGCGGGGATCGCTCTGGTGAGCGAGGCGGCCATCGGCTTCCTGGGGGGTGTTGATCCCGATACGGGCGTCGTGGTGGAGGCGGGGCATCCGCTGGCCGGCCAGTCGGTCGCCGGGCGGGTGTTGGTGTTCCCGCAGGGCAAGGGCAGCACGGTCGGCTCTTACACGATCTACCGCCTGGCCCGGGCCGGGCGGGCGCCGGCCGCCATCGTGAACGCCGAGAGCGAGGCGATCGTGGCCGTCGGAGCGCTTATTGCCGGCATCCCGATGGTCGACATGGTGGACATCTCTCTCCTGCGCACGGGCATGCGCGTCGAGATCGACGGTGAGGACCTGCGCTTTGGCTGAGGTGGTCTTTCTCAAGCTCGGTGGCTCGCTGATCACCGACAAAGAGCGCTACCAGACGCCTCGCCCGGCGGTGATCGAACGGGCCGCGGCAGAGATCGCCGCAGCGCTGGCGGCGCGGCCCGACCTGCGCCTGCTGCTGGGGCACGGGAGCGGCTCATTCGGCCACTTTGAGGCGGCCAAGTACGGCGTCCGTGAGGGCTGCGGAGGCGACTGGTTTGGCTATGCGGCCACTGCGGCGGCGGCGGCCCGCCTGAACCGGCTGGTGACTGATGCCCTGCTGGCGGCGGGGCTGCGGGTGGTGGCGGTGCAGCCGTCGGCCTCGGCGCGCTGCCGGGATGGGGCGCTCGAGTCGATGGCCGTCGACGTGGTGGAAGAGCTCCTGGCGCGCGGCGTGGTGCCGCTCGTGTATGGAGACGTGGCCATCGACACGGTACGCGGCTGCACCATCGTCTCGACGGAGCAGATCTTCACGCATCTGGCACGGCACATTCGCCCGCAGCGCATTATCATGGTGGGTGAGGTGGACGGCGTGTACACGCAGGACCCCCACCGCTCTGCCCAGGCCCTGCGCATTCCTGAGGTCCACTCCGGCAACTATGATGAGGTGGTGGGGATGCTCGGCGCCTCGCACGGCGTAGACGTAACGGGCGGGATGCTGAGCAAGGTCCGCACACTGGCCGCGCTGGTACAGACGGTGCCAGGGCTGACGGTGCAGCTGATCTCGGGGGCGCGCGAGGGGCTCGTAGCGCGGGCTTTGTGTGGTGAGGCCCTCGGCGAGGGCACAGTTATTCGGCAGTAGCCTGTACGGGGCTGCCAGGGCGGGGCACTTGCCTCCAGACGCCTGGCCGCCACCGCAGCGGGCCTATCGAGGAACAGCAGTATGACGGGTCCAATCGCATTTGTCGTGGTGTTCGGCTCGCTGGTCTTTATCCACGAGCTGGGCCACTTTCTGGCGGCCAGGCTGGCCGGCGTACAGGTCGACGAGTTCGGCTTTGGCTTCCCGCCGAGGCTGGCCAAGCTGGGCACCTGGCGCGGAACGAGCATCACTCTGAACTGGCTGCCCATCGGTGGCTTTGTGCGGCTCGCCGAGGAGGACCCCAGCAACCCCAACAGCCTGGCGGCCAAGAGCCGCCTGGCGCGCACGCTGGTGCACTCGGCCGGCTCGCTCATGAACTTGTTGCTGGCTTTCACGCTCTTTACGGCCACGTATCTGTACGGCACCCTCGTGCAGGTGGACGAGCCTGGCGCGGGCATCCTGATGGTGGCCGCCGGCTCGCCGGCGGAAGAGGCCGGCCTGCAACCATACGACAACATCATCTCTATCGCCGGTGAGCCGATCGACGACTCTGACGAGGTCGTGGCCATCATCCAGGACCATCTGGGGCAGCCGATTGCATTCGTCGTCGAGCGCGAGGGGCACACGCTGCCCCCCATCACCATTACGCCGCGGGTGAACGCACCCGAGAACGAGGGCGCCGTGGGCATCTCTCTCCACCTGCCCTTTGCGCGGCGCTCGTTCCCGGTCTGGCAGGCCGTGCCGATGGGCTTTCGCGCGACGCTGTATACTGCGGAGAACATCATCTGGGCTATCCAGGCGGCCATCCGTCGCCAGCTGGACCTACAGCTGACGGGCGTCATCGGCATCTATACCATGACGGCCAAGGCCGCCGAGACCGGCATCGTGCGCCTGGCCCAGTTTGCCGCCTCGCTGAGCGTCAACCTGTTCCTGCTGAACCTGCTGCCCCTGCCCGCTCTGGACGGCGGCAAGCTCGTGTTTATCGTGCTAGAACTCCTGCGGCGGGGGAAGAGGGTGCCACCGGAGAAGGAGAGCATGGTCCATGCGATCGGCATGGTCCTCCTGCTTCTCGTCATGGTGGTCATTACGGTGGCGGACTATATGCGCTACATCGGGTAGCGGCATACCAGGCAGAGCAAAGGGTGCGGCCGCCTGCGTTCCCGCAGCGACAGCAGCACCTTCTGACTAACGAGTGAGAGACGAGCATGTTATCCGATTTCAGTGAGTGCCTTGAGAACGCCCTGTCGCAGCAGGGCATACTGCACTCCGGGATGGTCGCGGGCCTTTCTGGGCCCACCCGCGAGGAGATTGACGCCTTTGTCGCCCGATTGGGGCAGGATCGCACCGCGCGCAAGCGCGAGCTGTTTGACCTGATGGTGCGGTCGGCTGAGGAGAACTTTGAGCTGGACTTTGCCGACCTGTTCCGCCCTTTCCTTGGTGACCCGGACCCGGCTATTCGCCGCCTGGCCATCGAGGGCCTCTGGGAGGATGAGGGCGTCGACCTGGTCGGGCCGATGCTGCGCTTCTTGGCCTCCGACCCGGACACCATGGTGCGCGCCGCGGCGGCGATGTCGCTGGGGCGCTATCTCTGGCTGATAGTGTGCGACGTACTGCCCGCTCGCCTCGGGCAGCGCATCGAGGCGGCGCTGCGGGCCTGCCTGAACGACGGGCAGGAACACGTGGAGGTACGGCGCCGAGCCGTCGAGGCGGTAGCCCACGGGACTGAGGACTGGGTGCGGGCACTGATCGAGCGCGCCTATGACGATGACGACGCCCTGATGCGCGAGAGCGCCGTCTTTGCTATGGGGCGCAACGCCGACAGCGTCTGGACCGAGACGGTCCTGGCCGAGCTGACCAGCGAGTCGCCTTCCATGCGCTATGAGGCCGCGCGGGCGGCCGGCGAGATGCAGCTGCGCAAGGCGGTCGAGCGGTTGGTGGCCATGATCGGCGACCCTGACGCCGAGGTCCAGGAGATGGCCATCTGGGCGCTTGGCCAGATCGGCGGCAGGCGGGCGCGCACCGTGCTGCAGCGCTATGCCGCCAGCGATGACGAAGCCCTCAGCGTGGCCGCGTCGGAGGCGCTGGATGAGATGGGCTTTGCCGAGCGCCCGCTGGACCTCATGCTCCACGAGATACCCGAGGCGCACAGCGACGAGGATGCCCTCGACGAGTACGACCAGGACGACGATGACGACGCCGCTTTCGCCGAAGACGAGCGAGACGAAGAAGAGGATGCCTACTGGCGCGGTGAGACCCTCGACCTCGACTAGCCCCTTGTTGGCGAGGTCTGCGTCGCGCGGACGGCGAGGCAAGCCCTAATGGACCCTGCCACGGAGCAAACGAGAAAGGCCCTGTATGCCGTGGTACATGGCCGCGTGCAGGGTGTGGGCTTTCGCGCCTATACCCAGGACACGGCCATCCACCTAGGCCTGGTGGGGTATGTGACCAACCGCTGGGACGGCACGGTGGAGCTGCTGGCGGAAGGTTCCCCTGAGGCGCTCCGCAGGCTGCTTTCCTGGCTGGAGCGGGGGCCGACGCTGGCCCGTGTGGAGCGGGTGGAGGTGCGCTGGGATGAGCCGCGTGGCCAGTACGACCGTTTCGAGGTGCACTGATTCATGAACCAGAATCGCGAACGGGTGGCCTGGATCGTGCTGTGGAGCGCCTTCCTCTTCTTCTGCGTGCTGGCGGTGGCGGTGCCGTTGGGGGCCCGGGCCTACGTGCGCAACGCCGTGCGCCGGGAGAAGGCCGTCGTCGAGTCGCTGGCCGGCACGGTGGTCGTGGAGCCGGCGGTCGGCAGCGGGGCCACACCCCTGGGCAAGGGGGGGACTACGGTCATCTCAGAGGGTACGGTTGTCCGCGTCGACGAGACCTCCGAAGCGGTGATCACCTTCTTCGACTTTTCCAACCTGCACCTGGCCCGCGGGACGACCGTCCGCATCGATCGCATGCGCGCACCGCGCTACCGCTGGGGCGTGGGGCCCAGCGCCATCGCGGTCAGCCTGCTGGGCGGGCGCGTGCATATTGGCACGGCGCTCGCGCTCGAATCACCCCTCGACTTTGGCGTGACCACCACCCACGCGCAGACGACGTTGGCCGCGGATGGGAGCTACGTGCTGGACGTGACCAACGAGCGCACCGACGTCACCGCTAACCGCGGGGAAGCGCTGGTCACCGCGCAGGGCCAATCGGTCGGCCTGGGCGCCCGGCAGCGCACCCTGGTAACGGTCGGCCAGAGCCCCCACACGCCCACCGATTCGGCCCGTGACCTGTTGGTCGACGGGGACCTGCAGACGCCCCTCAGCGAGGTGTGGACCATCTACAACGACCAGGGCAACGATGGGGGCGATGTGGATGGCTCCGTCGAGGGAGTGGTCGATGACCGCCGGCGCGCCGTGCGCTTTCTGCGCATCGGCGGGACGGGGAACCACTGCGAGACGGTGATCGAGCAGCGCATCGACCGCGAGGTGAACGACATGAGCTCGCTGGTGCTGCGGGCCAACGTCAAGGTGCGCCACCAGAGCCTCTCGGGCGGCGGCTACCTGAGCTCCGAGTTCCCCCTGATGGTGCGCATCACCTACCGGGACGCCTACGACAGCCAGGCGGAGTGGGTGCACGGCTTTTACTACCAGAACGACGCCGGCAACCCGACGACCTACGGCCAGGAGATCGCCAAGGATCAGTGGTTCCCCTTCGAGTCCCCCAACCTGCTGGAGCTGTTGCCGCGCCCCTACCGGATCGTGGCGATCCGCATCTACGCCTCCGGCTGGGACTATGACAGCCTCATTGCGGACGTGAGCCTGATCGCCGAGTAGCCTACTCGGCGCGCGCCGAGAGGGCCCGCAGTTGCGCCATGTACAGGGCGCGGATCACGGACAGGATGGCGGCATACTCCTCGGAGCGATAGTCGGGGTAGGTCCACGGCCAGGGCTGCCAAGCACCGTGGCGATAGGCCAAGGTCACCTCGGCATAGATCCCCTCGCCGAGGTACAGCCGGTGGGCATGGTCCTTGGTGGTGGCCAGCACGAGCTTGCCCCCGCAGAGGTAGCCGGGGTCCAGGTTGATGCGCCGGCGACCCCCCTCCTTCCAGCCGTCCTCCAGGGCGTTGGTGTGTACCTTGATCCTGGCCAGGCTGGCGGGGTCGATCAGGTTGCGAAAGGCGACAAAGACCCGCTGAAGGCCCGCCCCCAACTCGCGTTCATAATAGTCGGTGTAGGCAAAGGGGAGCGCCGGGCTGCGGTAGTCGATGGGCCCATAGACCTCCGCGAGGGCCCGCTCGGCCTCCAGGAAGCGGTCGGGCGCCAGGCTGAGCATCCCGACGACCAGTTTGACGGGCGACGGCGCCTGCACCTCTCCCACCGATCCTCCTCTAGAGCGAGTAGATCTCGATGAGGCGCTTTTCGATCTCTCCCTCGACCTTGGCCACCAGTTCGATATGGGGCACCAGGGTGGACATGCGGATCTTGCGCTTGAGCAGCTCGTCGAGCTGAAAGATCCCCGCAGAGTTGTTCATCACCACTTCGATGTGCACCGGCTTGGTGACGCCGCGCTCCAGGATGACCTGGTCGATGGCGGCTGCCGAGACCGAGTGGATGTTGACCGATCCCGACTCGAACGGAATGCGCGAGCGCCCCTTGGTCATGTCCAGCGCGTCGGCCACCTTCAGGATGCTGGCCTCGGTGGTCAGGCAGGTCTCGTCGGCCCGGTGTGCGGCCACCGCGTGCAGCACTTCGGAGACGAGGATCGTGCGCTCCTCGACGTCATAGATGTCGGCGAGGATCTCCCGCGCCTTGCGGTCGGCCAGGAAGAGGCTGTGGTTCTCGTGATGGTTGCGGTGGATGCTGATGCCCAGGTCGTGGAAGCAGGCGGCCAGGAAGACGATGATCTCGGCCTCCTTGACCGTCAGCCCATAGTTCTGCACGACGCTCATGGGCACCTGGCCCTCGTCGAGGAGGCGCAGCATCTTCAGGGCAATGTTGGCCACGATGCGGATGTGTACCTCACCGTGGTCAGTGATCCCGGAGCGGTCCACGGCCGTCACGTTGGCGCACTTCCACAGCTGGTGCAGCTCGCGGTCGGCGTTGACGATCTCGAGCACCTTGGCGAGGTTCTCGTTGTGACGGGTCGGTAGATTGATGGGCATCGACGGACTCCTAGAATTCCAGGCCGTATTCCTGCAGGCTGACGTAGCGCTGCCTGCCGATGATGAGATGATCCAACACCTTGATGCCGAGGGTCTTGCCCAGGCGGATGAGCTCCCGGGTGACCTCCAAGTCCTCGGCGCTCGGCGAGGGGTCACCGCTGGGATGGTTGTGGGCGATGATCACCGAGGGTGCGTTGTCCTTGATCGGTTCGCGAAAGACCTCGGCTGGGCGGACCATCGACGTGTTCACGGTTCCGACGTAGACGGTGTGGGTGCGCAGGACCTGGTTTTTGGTGTCCAGCAGCATGACGCGCAGCTCTTCCTGGGCGGCGGTGGACATCTCGGCCAGGAAGCGCGTGGCGGCCTCCGCGGGGCTGGAGATGCGCGGGCGGGCATCCCCGCCGCTGGCCACCAGGCGCCGCCCCAGTTCGAGCGCGGCCTTGATCTGGGCGGCTTTGGCCGGGCCGATGCCCGGTACCTGGCACAGCTGCCCGACGCTGGCCGAGGCCAGGCCGGCCAGGCCGTGGAAGGTCGCCAGCAACCGCTGGGCCAACGAGACGACGTTCTCTCCTTGTGAACCGGTCTGCAGGGCGATGGCGATCAGCTCGGTGTTGCTGAGGGCCGCCTCGCCGTGGGTGCGCAGGCGCTCGCGGGGCCGCTCGTCCTCCGGGAGCTCACGAAGGGTGTGATGGGTGGCCTCGACCATGGCACTGACCCCCAACGTCGCGTTGTGGATGGATGGGGTGCCGCCGCCGGACAGGTTCTTGGGCAGTGTAGCCGGCAGGCGGGGCCCCGTCAATCACCGGGCTAGGACCGGGCGGGCCGCAGGCCGCGTGCCCCCACCGGGCGCTGCTGCACGCGCCAGGGGCCCCGCGTTGACATAGGGGCCTGCCTCGGCTATGATCCTCTAAATCAGATGCGGCTCGACGAACAGGTGCAACGACAATGCTAGATGCATGGGCCAGGCGGGTATCGGCCAAGTTGGTGTTGGGCATTGCGATGGTGTTGGGCAAGCTGGGCCTGCAGGCCAACACGGTGACCGTGCTCGGCTGCTGCCTGCAGATCGGTGTGGGCGTGCTGCTGGCCTTTGGGCATCAGAGGCTGGGTGGCGCGCTCTTGGCCGTGGGCGCCGGCTGCGACGCCGTCGACGGGACGCTGGCCCGCCACATGGGCGGGGCAACCAAGTTCGGGGCCTTCCTGGACTCGGTCCTCGATCGCATCGCTGAGGCGGCCCTGTTCCTGGGCCTGGGCTGGTGGTACATGGCCAACGGTAACCACACGGCGGCGATCATGGCCTTTGTGGCGGCAGTTGGGTCGATGCTGGTCAGCTATGCGCGGGCCCGCGCGGAGGCGATCGGCGTCGAGTGCAAGGTGGGCTTTTTCACCCGTGTGGAGCGCATGATCCTGATGGTGGTCGTGCTCGTGGCCGGGTGGACGCCTGTCGGCCTGTGGATCATGGCCATCGGGACGCTGGCGACCTCGCTGCACCGCATCATCCACGTCTATATCCAGACCCGGCGCGAGGAGCTCGCCGCCATCCGGGAAGCCCGGCCGGCGCTTGAGGGGCACAAGGGCTCCTAGGTGCGCCGCGCCCGCGAGAGGCCGCGGTTTTGGCGGTACGGCCGCCCTGTGGTAGAATAGAGGGCGTCCGAAAGATGTGGTGGGCGTAGCCGAGTGGTTAAGGCATCTGGTTGTGGCCCAGAAGACCGTGGGTTCGAATCCCACCGCTCACCCTGACGGGACCTGGTAGGCATTGTGACGCCTGCCAGGTCTTTTTCTATGCCAGGGCGCGGTACGAGCGGTGCAGGCCGGCGACCCCGGCCCCCAAACCCCTCCGGGGCGAGCGGCGCCTGGCCGGTGTGGCGCCGCGGCCAGGCGCTGTCTGGTTCTTCCTCCTCGGTTCACTCTAGCCCGGCGAACCTTTCCTCTTGGCTCTGCGTGTGTTCTTGCGCATATTGCCATGGCTAGTGGCGGGTCGGCCATTGGCGGGCACCTCTCCCTTGCTGCACAGTGAGGCCCTGGCTGCCGGCCGTATGGTCCGGGCCGCGCAGAATCCCGTGGGGTTCGTCTCGAAGCAGGCGACGGGGGCTGCACATGGCGTACACTGGGACTATCGTGTGCCTAGCCTACTCTCGCAAAGAGTCCGGCCGCTGCGTGGCCGGGCGTGTGCTGGGGGCTGCCGGGCTTGGGGGTTGGATCCGCCCCGTGAGCGCCCGCCCGACGCGCGAACTCACCGAGGAGGAGTGCCGCTACGAGGACGGACGGGCCTGCGGCGTGCTGGACGTGGTCGAGCTTCCCCTGCGCGCGCCGCAACCCGAGGTGCACCAGCAGGAGAACCACCTGGCCGCCCCAGAGGGCCGCTGGCGGAGCGGCGGCCGGGTCGGCTGGCGCAGTCTTGAAGAGGCTGCCGAAGACCCCTTGGGACCGTTGTGGGTCAACGGGCACTCCAGCACCTTTGGCGAAAACGACCGGGTGCCCGCAGAACGCCTGAACGACCTGACGCGTTCGCTCTACCTCCTCCGCCCGGAGCACCTCACGCTGACGGTGGGGCCGGAGAGCACCGACTATGCCCCGCTGCGGCGGCGCGTGCGCGCCGAGTTCACGCTGCGGGGCTATTCTTACCGTATCGTCGTCACCGACCCGCGCATTGAGGACCTGTACCTGGCCTGCGAGGATGGCTCCACGCCGGTAGACCGGGCGCTCCTGTGCGTCAGCCTCGGAGAGGAATACCATGGCTTCGCGTACAAACTGGTGGCCGCGGTGATCACGCCGGACCTGGCGGAGGCCGGCGCCGAGCAGTGCACGGTGTACACCATCGGCCATTCGAACCACCCGATCGAGAAGCTCCTGGCGCTCCTGGCGCGGCACGGGGTCACAGCGGTGGCCGATGTGCGCTCGCAGCCGTACTCGCGCTTCAACCCGCAGGTCAACAGGGAGAACCTCCGCACGTCGCTGCGCGGCGCGGGGATCTCCTACGTCTTTATGGGGCGGGAGCTGGGGGCGCGACCCGAGGACCGCTCCTGTTACGAGGGCGGGACGGTCAGTTTGGATCGCCTGGCCGACACGGGCCTGTTCCAGGAGGGGTTGACGCGCGTCGTCTCTGGCGCGAGGGAGCACCGCATCGCGCTCTTGTGCGCCGAGAAGGACCCGCTCTATTGCCACCGAACCATACTGGTCAGCAGGCACTTGGCTGTTAGGGGTGTCGCGGTGCAGCACATCCTCGAAGACGGCACCCTGGAGAGCCACGACGCGGCGCTCGACCGCCTGCTGGACGAGCTCAACCTCCGGCAGCTCCCGCTGTTCGGGGCTAGCGAGGCCGTGGCCAACCGCGATGTGCTCGTCGGAATGGCCTACGGGCGGCGCGGCGCGCAGATTGCCTACACGGAGAGGGTTCTGTCCTCTGAGGGAGGCGTGGGAGGGACGTGATGACCAAGATCTACACGATCGGTTTCACCAAGACCTCAGCCGAGTCGTTCTTTGGCCGCCTGCGCGCGGCGGGCGTGCAGCGCGTGGTCGACATCCGCCGCAGCAACAAGTCGCAGCTGGCGGGGTTTGCCAAGGAGGATGACCTGCGCTACTTCCTGGACGCCCTCCTTGGTATCCCCTACATCCACCGGCTGGATTTGGCTCCGACCCAGGAGATCATGGACGCTTACCGGAAGCGGAAGGGCTCCTGGGCCGAGTTCGAGAAGCAGTTCCTGGCGCTGATCGCCGAGCGCCGCATCGAGGAGACCGTGCCCCGCGAGCTACTGGACGGCGCCTGCCTCGTGTGTAGCGAGGACGAACCGACCCACTGCCACCGCCGTCTGATCGCCGAGTACCTGCAGGAAAAGTGGGGGGACGTCGAGATCGTCCACCTCTGACCGGGCCGGGCACGGGCCGGCGCTAGTGAGAGCGATAGGTAGCCAATGACCATCCGTGAGCAGTTGTCTTCGCAGAGGGGAGACCGCACCGAGGCCTCCAACCTCCGAGTTGTGGCGTGCTGCCTGGCCGAGCCCGCCCTGCTGGGCGCCATCGCCGATGGCCTGGCCAGCCCCGACGGCGCCCTGGTGGGTGACTGTGCCGAGGTCCTCACCCACGTTGCCCAAGAGCATCCCGAGTGGGTGGCCCCGCACGCCGCGGCGCTGGGGGCGCTCCTGACGAGCAAGGTGACGCGGGTGCGCTGGGAGGCGATGCACGCCCTGGCCCTGGTGACGGCCCAGGCTACCGACGTCATCGCCGGGCTCCTGCCCCGGCTGGGCGATATTCTCCGTGGGGATCGCAGCGTCATCGTGCGTGACTATGCGGTGGATGCCGTGGGCAACTATGCCGCGACCAGCGCGGAGGCGGCCCAGGAGGCCTACCCGCTCCTGATGGACGCCTTGACGCTGTGGGACGGCAAACAGGCGCCCCATGCCCTGGAGGGGCTGGCCAACGTGGCGCGGGCCAGGCCGGCCCTGGCCAACCCCCTGCGGGAGGTCGCCATGCGCTATGCCGATGATCGCCGCGGCCGCGCCCGCCGTGCAGCGCGGGCCCTGCTAAAGGCCACTCAACCGGCCTAGAACGGGAAAGCGAGGGTCGGGTATGTCCCCGGCCCTCGCCTGCGCTCTCAGCCCCGCCCGCGCCCCGCTACCGGAGCCACTCGTCCAGGTGCTCGCGTACAAAGGCGTCGTCGTTCAGGTGCGGGTAGGCGCGGTAGACCCTCTCGATCTCCTCCAGTTGCCCCGGGGAGAGGTCCTCGTGGGGATCGAGCGTCCTCCGCGAAGCCATCAGCCCCTGCCGCACGAGCACCTCGTGCAGCCCCACGATGCAGCCGGCAAAGGCGTTGGCCGTGTCGAACAGGGCGGCGTTCGAGTCGGTGACCTGCGCGGCAAGGGTCAGCAAGTCCGCGGAGGCCGCGCCCGCCTCCCTCTCGGCCCGGCAGCGCGCCACGAGCTCCACGGCGCGCCGCGTCCACACCGTCCAGTGCCCCAGGAGGCCGCCGGCGAAGCGCAGCGTCTGCGTGCCGGGCTGGGCGCCGAAGCGGAACTCGCTGACGAGGTCCAGCACGATGTTATCGTCGTTGCCGGTGTAAAGGGCCACCTCGTCGGCGCGGCCTGTATCGGCCAGGGCCCGCAATACGTCGAGGGTGTAGTAGCGGTTAAAGGGCGCGATCTTGACGGCACGGACCGCCGGGATCTCCAGAAAGCGCCGCCAGAAGGAGTAGCCCAGCACGCGCCCACCCACGGCCGGCTGCAGGTAAAAGCCCATCAGCGGGATGGCCTCGGCGACGGCCCGGCAGTGCGCCAGGATCTCCTCGTCGTCGGCCTCGCGGAAGGCGCCCAGGCTGAGCAGGCCCAGATCATAGCCCAGGTCCGTGGCGAGGCGTCCCTCGCGCACCGCCTGCTCGGTACGCCCGACCAGGCCCGCCACCTTGAGCAGGGCACCGCCGCCCTCCTCCAGCACCTCAGCGGCCAGTTCCAAGAGGGGCCGGTAGAGGCCCACGGCCTCCTCATGGATGGCGAACTGGGTCGTGTGCACCCCCACCGCCAGCCCCGCCGCCCCCGCCGCGCGGTAGTGGCGGAACAGGGCCCGCTGGTGGTGCTCGTCAAAGCGGCCGGAGGCCGTCAGCGCCAGCGGGCAGGCCGGGATTACTCCGCCAGCGAGCAATCTATCGGTGAGAGACGCTGTCATGGGCGTGCTGCCTTTCTACGCGTGTGCTAGAACTTGCCGTCGCGCACCTGGAACTTGGTGGGCTTGTCGAGGGTTGGCCCGCCCGAGCGCACCCAATCGGCCACCCAGGCGATGACGCGGCCGAGCGGCACCTGCGGGTAGCCGAAGCGTTCGTGGGCGCGCCGGGCATTGTTCAGCAGGGCGGTGGGCTGCTCCGCACCGGTCAAGCGCGGCGCGCGCCCCAGCAGGGCGCCGAACTGCTCGGCCAGCCAGCGCACCGAGATCGTCTCCGGCCCGGTCAGGTTGAGGGGGACGGGAGGCACGTCGGCCAGGGCCAGGGCCTGCAGGGCGGCGGCGTTGGCGTCCCCCTGCCAGATGACGTTGGCGTGCCCCATGGTGACGTCGACCGGCTCCTCGTGCCAGACCTTCTGGGCGACGTCCAGGAGCACCCCGTAGCGCAGCTCCACGGCATAGTTCAGGCGCAGGAACAGCGTGGGGGAGTGCAGCCGTGTGGCCCAATAGGCCAGCAGGCGCTCGCGGCCCAACACGCTCTGGGCGTATTCGCCCACCGGGTCGGGCGGGGTTTCCTCTCCGGCGCCGCCCGCGGTCACCGGCACCAGCGGGTACACGTTGCCCGAGGAAAAGGCCACCAACCGCGACCCCCCGAAGCGCCGGCCGACCAGGCCGGGGACGAAGGTGTTCATCGCCCAGGTCTGTGGCTGGTTGGCGGAGGCCCCGAACTTCATGCCGGCCATGAAGACGATGTTGGGGGCGTCGGGCAGGGCGGCTAGGGCGTCCTCGTCGAGGAGGTCGCAGGCGATGGTGCCCACGCCCCAGCCCTCGAGCTGCTCGCGTAGCCCTCCCTCGCTGAAGCGAGAGACGCCCAACACCTGCGGGCCGCTGCCGGCGGCCTGCACGGCACGAGCGGCCATGCGCGCCAAGGTGGGGCCCATCTTGCCGCCGACGCCGAGGACAAGGAGCGGCCCCGGCAGGTTGCGCAGCGCCTCGATGACGCCGGGCGTCGGGCGGCTGAGGAGCTCGTCGAGCACCTCGATGCTCGCGATGCGTTCGGGCAGGGCCAGGGAGCGGTCTGACATGGGATCTGACTCCAGTGACCCGGTGGAGGTATCTGGCGCCTCCACCGGGCCGCGAAAACCAGCACCAGGTGCGGGCCTAGGCCACCAAGTGCTTGAAGGTGGGCAGATAGTCCTTGTTCTTGGCCAGCATCTCGTTGACCATTTGGCGGATTTCGGCCAGCGAGAGCACCGACGCGGTCAGCGGGTCATAGGCAATCGAGTGGAAGACCATGGTGGGGTCGCCCGTCAGGCAGGCCTCCACGGCCATCTCCTCGCAGGCCACACTGATGTTGTTCAGCGCCGCACACTGGGGCGGCAGCGCCCCGACGTGCACCGCGTTGAAGCCCTGGCGGTCGGCGTAGACGGGCACCTCGACGCAGGCCTCCGCGGGGAGGTTGTCGATCAGGCCCCTGTTGGGCACGTTACCGTTGAACTTGAAGGGGTCGCCGCCCATGTAGGCGTTGACGATAAAGGCGGCATACTCGTGCCCGCGCTTGAGGTCCAGCGGCTCGGGGTCATCCAGCCAGGCCTGGATTTGCTCGCGCCAGTTGCCGCTCCGCGCCGTGTAGGACTTGACGATGTAGGCGTACTCGCCAGGGTTCCAGCCGGTGCCGTGGGTGCAGTACTTTTCGATGAGGTCGGGGCGCTTGCGGAACCACCAGTTGTACTCCGAGTTGTGCCCGCTGGACTCGGTGACATAGTACCCGAGCTGGCGGAACATCTCGTTGCGCACCTGCTCCTCGTCATAGATCTCTTGTTTTTCCACGGCCTTGCGGATCAGGGGATAGGCGTCGTCGCCGTTCCACTTATAGTCCACGTACCAGGCCTGGTGGTTGATGCCGGCGCAGGTATAGGTGATCTCTTCGTACGGGGCGCCGATCCAGCGGGCCAGCATCATGGCCGTGCCCTGGACGCTGTGGCACAAGCCGGTCACCTTGACGCTCGTCTCGCGCTGCATGGCGCGGCACAACATCGCCATGGGGTTGGTATAGTTGAGCAGGATGGCGTCGGG
>JAAZBY010000572.1 GCA_012513595.1 Chloroflexota bacterium | reverse complement strand
TAGCATGAGATTTGTTAGATCATAAATCAAATCGCGGACCTCTCTAACACCGTCGTAGGAGCATCGTGGCATATCGTCGCACTACCGACGTACCAGCGACCGAGCCCGAGCGCGTCGAGACCGTCAACGACGCGGCCGAGTGGATGCTGCGCGGCCTGGAGCTCACCTCCCGGACCCGCCGCACCTACCGCCACGGCACGACGGCGTTCCTGCGCTTCCTGCACATCGCCCACGGCCGACCCCGCGATGCCGAGCGCCCCGCGGCGGCCCCCCTGTCCTGGATCGACGAGGAGACCCTCTCGGCGTTTGCCGGCTGGCTCCGGGGCCGCTACCCCGATCCCCGCGCCGGCGCCGGCGGATCCTCGCGCACCGCCCGCAACTATCTGGTGGCCGCCAAGCGCGTGATGAACTGGCTCGACCTGCGCGGGCTCCTCCCCGCGGGCGTCTCCTACGACCGCATGGTCCGCCGGGTGGATGCCGGCCGCGGCCATCGCCGGCAGTCCTACGTCCAGCGCCCCACCGATCCGGACGTCTACCGGGTGGTGACGCACTACCTCCGCCAGTCCCTGCCCCAGGGCCCCATCGCCCGGCTGACCCTCCTGCGCAACCGCGCCCTGGTCGCGGTCCTCTGGGATACGGCCATGCGGGTCTCCGAGGCGCTGGCCCTCACCCGGGCCGACGTCCTGGACGGCCGCGCCGAAAAGGTGCGCCTCTCGATCACCAAGAACGGCAAGCCCCGGACCGTGTTCCTGGGCGCCGCGGCCCGGCGGGTGCTGCGTGCCTATTGCGCCGCGCGAGACGACAGCCTGCTGGCGCCGCTGTTCGTGGCCCATGGGCGGGGGCGCGAGGCCGGCGCGATCACGCCCCAGACGGCCTGGCTGGTGGTCAAGCGCGCGGCCCTGGCCGAGGGGCTCTACAAGAACACCTCGCCCCACTCCCTCCGTCACGGGCGGGCCCAGCAGCTGCTCGATCAGGGCATGCGGATCGAATACGTCCAGGCCCTCCTGGGCCACGAATCGGTATCCACCACCCGGGTGGTGTACGCCTACCAGTCTGACGAGGAGGCCCTCGGCCAGATGGTGCGCCGCTACGGCCGCTGGCCCGACGATCCGGCCGAGGGAGAGGGCGCCGACGATGGCGCCGCCGATGGCGGGGCCGCAGAGAGCAAAGAGGAGTAGCGCGGTGAAACGGATGCGCGTCGCGGCCACCTCGCCGGTCGTCTCCCTGGGGGCGGCCATCGAACAGAACGTGCGCCAGGGGCGCGCCGTGGTCCTGGAGGCCTGCGGGCACCCGGCTCTCTGGCGGGCGCTCCTGGGGCTGATCTACGCGGACGGCTTCCTGCGCGAGGAGCCAGCCTTCCTGGGTGAGGGCGATGCGCTGGCCGTCGTGCCGGCCCGGCGCTACGAGCCGGGCACGCGCGGGGAGCGGATCATCGTCACGCTACAGACAACGACGATACGGCGGGACGCGGCCTAGGGTTGGGGCCGCCGACCGCTTGGCGCCGGCGAGTAGGCCTAGTGCGGGACACCTCCTCCCGGGGGGCACGATAACGGGGTGCAACTCCCTGTGGGCGTCACTGGATGGTTTGGCTGATGGAGTCTCTGGGGGAAAGGAGACCGATCATGGGATTCTTGGACGACGCGATTCAGGCCAGCAAGGAAGAGGAGGAGCGGGCCACCGAGCGGGCCCGCGAGTATGAGGAGCGCGACCGCGCCAACCGGGAGGGCACGCTCCGGGAAACCTTCGAGGCGGATTTCGGCCGGGAGCCGGCCCGGGTGGATCCCGGCGACATGACGGCCACCCTCGAGGGACTGACGCTGCACCTGAGGCAGTACCACAACACGTACCACGTGGTGACGGATCACCACTGGAGCCTCCGCTGGACGTGCCCCGCGTGCGGCGAATACGAGTACAGCGGCGGGTTCCACGACCTGGCCGGCCTGGGCGCCGCGGCGCTCTGCTGGCATCCGGAGGAGGGCCATCGTTGCCCGCCGACGGAGGATGACGAGCTGGATCCGGATCCGGAGCCCGCGCCGGCCGCCCAGGATACCGAGGTCTACGAGCTGGTCTCCCTGGACTCGCAGCTCGCCACGGTGATCCGGGGCATGATCGGCGAGGAGCTGGTGGCGAGGAACGCCGATGTCGGCTTCTGAGGCGGTGGCCACCGGGCGCCGGACCCGGGGCCGCCGGAGCGGGCGCTGCTCCCGGTGCCAGGGCCGGGGCAGCGTGGGCCCGCCCCGCTGCAGGGTCTGCGGCCGGTGGTTTACTGCGGTGGAGATCGCGGCCGCCCGGGGAGCGCCGGCCCTCCCCTGCGGCCACCAGTGGGCAGAGCTCGAGGAGGAACGGACGTGTCCCCAGTGCCAGGGATTGGGAGTGACGTGGTGAGGCGCCGGAGCCTGGCGGAGCGGGTGGATGGCCTGGCCGCGCAGCTCGAGGCGCGCCCGGGGGCGGATGCGCTGTGCGTGCCCCGGGACCTCCTGGAGCCCATGATCGACGCCACACGCCGGTTCCTGGTGGTGGTCGAGGGCGCGCGCCGGATCGAGGGGGAGGATGGCGATGGCTGAGATCCGTTCGCGACGTGTGACAGAGTCGGGCCTGGTACAGTGCCCCACCTGCAAGGGGACGGGGATCGCCTACCGGCCGATCTGCCAGGAATGCGGCGCCGAGTTCACGGCCGAGCAGATTCAGGCCATGTTCGAGGCCCGCCGGTGCAAGGCGTACGAGG
>JAAZBY010000571.1 GCA_012513595.1 Chloroflexota bacterium | reverse complement strand
GTGAAAGAGGCCACGTAGGGCCCCCCACGTGCCGCCACGGCGCTCGGCGACGCGGTAGGTCTTGCCCAGGTTGCTCACGCTGATGATGGCCATCTGGCAGTGCTCCGCTAGATCAGTGGTCGAAAGGGTGCCGGGCGGGCAGACGCGCGGCCCGCCGCGCCGGGCGAGTGGAGTGCTTTCAGCGGGACAGACGCGCCAACGCCTGGCGCGCCTGCTCGGTGTAGTCGGCCCCCCGGTAACCCCAGTAGCCGTGGGGGTTGGGTGCGTTCTCGATGGCCGCCTGGTAGGCCTCCGTGGCGCGGGCCGTCTCTCCGACGGCCTCGTAGACACGGCCCAGCTGAAACACGACGGCGTGGTTCCCAGGCCGGATGCGCAACGACTCCTGGAAGGCCAGGATGGCCTGCCGCGGGTTGCCACGGTTCTGGTGCAGCGCACCCAGGTTGTACCAGGCGTCGTACTGATCCGGGTCCAGCTGCAGCGACAGGACCAGCGCCTCTTCGGCGGCGCTCAGGTCGCCGAGCGCGCCGCTGGCCACGCCTAGGTAGAGGAGCGCCTCCGCCTGGCGAGGGTCCGTCTCGAGGGCGGCCGTGGCGAACATCGCGGCCGACTCCCACTCGCCCGCCGCGACCGCCGCCCGCGCGTTGCGGACCACGGTAGGTATCTCTGCCGTGGTCGGCGCGTTGCCGTGGTCAAAGCGGTCGTGGAAGGACTGCACCACGCCCTGCACGGACGCTTCGTCCGCTGCAGAGACGCGCAGTTCCAGGAACCGCGGCGCGTACCAGGAGCGGGTGCACTCGAGCACCAGCGTGGCATCGCGGAGGCCGTCGGCCTCGACGGTGACGCGATCAACCGCCTGCAGGCGGCGCTCCTGCGCATAGCCCTGCTCGTGGGTGATGCGGAACCCACGTCCGACGGCGCCGTAGCGCCGCGTTCGCAGCACGACGTCGTCGGCGCTAGCTGGCTCGGTGGCCCAGTCGCTGAGGCTGTCGGCCGGCAGAAAGGTCCCGTCCAGCCGCAGAGCCGCCGTAACGGCAAAGGCCAGGAGCGACTCGTCGGCCCCGTCGGTCGCTCGAAAGGGCTGGATGCGCGCGACATGGGAGGGCATGGCAGTCTCCGGGATGTGACGCGGCGAGGGGCACCGGGAAAGACGAAGCGCTAGTATAGCACCAAGCGCACAGCGCCGCAAAGGAGCGCTCCCGGGCCTCCGGGGCTTCTCGGGCCAGGGCAGGCCCCGACCGGCCCGCGCCTCGTCAGCGCCCGGCGGTGACTGCCTGAACGACGCGGAGGAGGTCCTCGTAGGCGTAAGGTTTGGCAAGCAGGGCGGAAGCGCCGATCTCGCGCAGTTGCTCTGGGCTGATCGTCTCTCCCCAGCCGGTGACCAGGACGACCGGTACGTCGGCCCGGACCTCGCGGGCGAAGCGTGCCACTCTGCGCCCCGACACTCCCGGCATACCCAGGTCGGTGATCACGAGGTCAAAGGGGCGCTCGCGGAGCAGGCCGAGGGCCTCGGCGCCTGAGGTGGCCGAGATCACGGCATGGCCCTCACGGCTCAGGAGGCGACTCAGGACGGCGAGGACGGCGGGCTCGTCGTCGACGGCCAACACCGTGAGCGGCGCGACCGGGATGGCGCGCTCGTGGAGGGCGGGCGCCGCCGTGACGGCGGCCGGCCCATCGGGAGCGCAGGAGGGGATGCATACGGTAAAGGTGCTCCCCTGCCCGGGCGCGCTGCGCACCAGGATGCGCCCGCCGTGCCGCTCTACGATGCCCAGCGACATGGCCAGGCCCAGGCCGCTCCCGGCGGTCCCCTTGGTGGTGTAGAACGGCTCGAAGAGCTGGGCCTGCTCCGCGTCGGTCATGCCGATGCCGGTGTCGCCGACGGCCACGACGCTCCAGTCACCCTCCTGAGCGGTGCGCAGCGTCAGGGTGCCTCCGGAAGGCATCGCATCGAGGGCGTTCACCACGAGATTGTTCAAGACGCGCCGCAGCTCGCCGGGGTTGCCCATGATAACCGGCGGCCCTCCCAGCTCGAGGTCCACGTGCACGGTGTGCCCGTCACGCTGCGCCTCGTCCTTCCAGCGCGGCTGGGTGAGGGCCACCACGTCGCCCACCAAGTCGTCGAGCTGGACGGGGATCAGGTCGCTGGTGTCCTCCACGTCCCGGTACAGGGACTGCAGCCGGCGCACCGCTTCGGCTGCGTCGGCGGTCGAGGCCAGCACTCTGCCGAGGTCCTCGCGGGCGGTGTCGGGGTGAAGTTCCATCTCCAGCAGGGCCAGGTTGCACGACCCGCGGATGGCGACCAGCAGGTTGTTAAAGTCGTGGGCGACGCCTCCGGCCATCTGGCCGAGGGCGCGTAGCTTCTCGGCGCGCAACAGGGCCCGGTGCGACGCGACCCGTTCGGTGACATCGGTGTCGACCGACAAGAGACACCGCCGGCCCTGGAAGGTAAAGGCCGTGGCACGGATCTCCAGATCGATCGGCGAGCCGTCCTTGCGGATGTTCACCGACTGGGCGTGGAACACACCGTCCCGTGCGATGGCGGCACGGCAGTTCACCAGTCCGTGATAGTGGTCGGGGTGTACCAACCGCGAGAGATGCATGCCGACGAGCTCGTCGCGGCTGTAGCCATAGATACGGCAGGCGGCCGCGTTGACCTCCAGGATGGTGCCTTCTTCGCTAAAGATGGTCAGGCCGTCGCTGACCGACTCAAAGATGCTGCGGTACTGCCCTTCGCTCTCGCGCAGGCTGTGCAAGAGCTGCGCGTTCGAGTAGGCAATGGCCGCCTGGTTGGCAAAGGCCGCGACCGAAGGCAGGCAGACGTCCACACTGCCGGGGCTGGAAACCAAGAGCAGGCCGAGCAGCTGGTTCTGCGCGATCATGGGCACGGCGATCAGCTGGCGGCCCTCGGCCAGCCGGGCGAGGTTGGGGCGCCCGTGCAGAGCGGGTTCCTCCGCCAGAAGGCGCAGGAGTTCGCGCGTCACCGGGGCGACACGGGGAGAGCGCTCGCGCAGCGCCTCAGCCAGGCGAGCGCCCGCCCGGCTCGAGAGGATAGCGGGGGTTGGCCCGGTTGACGGGCCCGCTCCCCCGGCCGACCCCGGCTCTCCCGCGCCGACGAGCAGCACCGCCGCGGTGAGCTCCACTTCTCCCAGCTGGGCGATCACGGCGTTCAGTACGTCGGGCGGGGCCAGCCCCGCCGTCTGGATCGCCTCTGCGGCGCGATTGAGCGAAGCCATGACGCGTTCGGCGCGGATGCGCTCGGTGACGTCGCGGGCCACCCCGCGCAAGCCCAGGAACGCGCCATCTTCCTCGGCGTGCTGCGGAACCAGGGATAGATCCAGCCAGCGGTACTCGCCAGCCACATCCTGGACGCGCACCAGCGTGGAGGCTGCCGACCGCTCCGCGAGACGGCTGGTCACGAGGTCGCTCAGAGCGCCCCGATCGTCCGGATGGACGAGCGCGCTGGACAAGGCGGCAGAACGCAGGGCCGGATCATCGCCAGAGCGCCCGAGGATGCCCATGACGTTGCCCAGGATCTGGGCCACACGGCCCTGCTCGTCCAGCGTGAAGACGATGTCGTTCAGGCCTTCGAGCAGCGCCAGGTACTGGGACGAGACCTCACCAAGGGCACTCTCCAGCTGGGCAACGCGAACGCGCAGCGCAGCCGCCGTTTCCTGCGCTTGCGGCCGAGTGACCGGCGCCAGCCTGGCCTGTGGGCGCCGTGCGCTGTCTCCTGCTGGTGGGCAGTCCTGAGCTGACGGGGGCACGTTTCAGTCCTTGTTGCGAGTGGGTTGCCGATGTCCACCAAAGGCAGTAGGGATCTTGCTCAGCACTGATCTGCGCCAGCGTCTGTCGCGATGATCCCGGTCGGCCCGAACACTGAGCGCAACGTTCCGGCTGGCAGCGCCTCCATCTCCTGCCAGGCCTCAATCGGCAGGTCGATGCAGGCCACCGTGCAGGTCGCCATCCTGACCCAACTGCCCGTCAGGAAGCGGACCAGATCTTCAAACGTTGGGTTGTGCCCGATGAGCAGCGCCAGCAGAGCGTCATCGGGCAGTGCCGCCAGCACGTCGCGACAGCCCGCCACCCCACGCCCGTACAGCCGCTCGTCCTCAACGACGTGCGTGGGCCCCGGCCAGCCTGCCACCAGCCTCTTGGCGGTGGCCCGGCAGCGTTTGGCCGGCGAGTGCACCAGTACGTCCGGCCGTAGCCCGCGCTGCACTAGCTGCGCCGCCATAGCCTCGGCGTCGCGCTTTCCGCGCCCCGTCAGCGGCCGGTCCAGGTCCGCCGTGTCCTCTGCGACGGCCCAGGACGACTTGGCATGGCGCATCACGAGCAGGGTCTTCACGTGGCGTCCGTTTCCGCGCCGCACACGGCGCAACGCAAGACGCATCAGAACCTGAGCAGGGTGACCGCCTCCGTCAGCGCGCGCTGCAGGGCGTCCAGGCCCTCCCGAACGTCCGTGCCGATCTGCACGCGCACCGCGCGCCGGCCAGCCTCACGCAGGGAGGCCATGTCTCCAAGCGCCTGGGCCCGCTTCAGGATGCCGAACGAGTAGGAGGCACCAGGGATGGGCAGGTCGCGCGCCTCAGCCTGGGTGATCTGCACGACGAGTACCTTGTTGGCGCCGCCCTTGTGTAGCTGGCCGGTGCTGTGCAGGAAGCGCGGCCCAAAGCCCACCGTCACCGGGATGCCCAGCTTGCCGCGGATGATGGCCGCTATGTCGCCGAGCAGGGCAGCATGCTCAGGGCTGCGCTCGACATAAGCGTGCAGGGCGGCATAGTCACCGGGTTGGGTCAACCGCAGAAAGGCGGCCAGGTAGGCCGGGAGCGTGCTGGCATCGAGCGCCGGGCCACCGACAGAGAGGCTCCCGTCACGCAGCACCGGCGCCTCTTCGGGGAGGGACCGCGTCCGCTCGTAGCGGTCGAGGGCCTGGCGGGCCTGGCGCTTGGCCGAATCGACGTCCGGCTGGTTGAAGGGATTGAGCGACAGACAGTGGCCGGCCACGGCGGTGG
Source organism: Chloroflexota bacterium (assembly GCA_012513595.1). The sequence goes on along the minus strand of JAAZBY010000571.1, from coordinate 8,690 downwards.
CGAACTCCCAGCGGAAGAACTCGGCCGCCAGGTCGTAGGGGTCTGTGAGGGTAAAGACCATCACCGGCTGGTCGGCCTCCACCAGGCGCTCCAGGAAGGCATCGGTGGCGGTGCAGTCGTCCCCCGCCAGGCGCAGGTAGACCCAGAAGCGGTCGGAGCCCAACGGGTCTCGTGGCCCCAGGTGCTCCCCGACGACGGGCACGATCCCCTTGCCGTCCTTGCCGGTGCTCTCGGCGATCAGTTGCTCAACCCAAGGCCCGAACGAGGCCAGCCTCGGAGAGGTCAGCAGGGTCAGCTTGTCACGGCGGGGGGCGGTGGCGCTGGCCAGCGCGCCCATGGCGGCGCCCAGAAGCATGGCCGGGTGCTCGCCCTTGTCTGCGGTCAGGTGGCAGGCGTCGGCCATCTGCGCGGCATGTTCCAGCAGGCGGTCGATGTCGACGCCCAACAGCGCGGCCGGCACCAGGCCAAAGAAGGACAGCGCCGAGAACCTGCCGCCCACGTCGGCCGGGTTCAGGTACAGGGCGCGGAAGCCGCTTTCCTGGGCCAGCGCGGCGAGCGAGTTGCCGGCGTCCGTGATGGCGATAAAGTGCCTCGCCCAGGCGCTGACCCCCAGGGCGACCTCGCAGCGCTCCCGAAAGTACTGGTACTGGGCCATGGTCTCGGCAGTGGTGCCGGACTTGCTGGCAACGATGAACACCGTCTCGGCGAGGTTGAGCCCCTCGTCGATGCGCAGGATCTCGGCGGGGTCCGTCGTGTCGAGCACGGAAAGATCCAGGCAGCCTTCGGCCACGCCGAGCGTCTCGCGGTAGACCTCGGCGCTTAGGCTGCTGCCGCCCATGCCGAGGAGCACTGCCTGGCGGAACCCGGCCGCGACCAGCTCGGCGCGCAGCGCCTGCAGGCGGGGCACCTCGATCGGCATGGCGGTGGGCAGGTCCAGCCAGCCGAGGCGATCCTCGATGGCGGCCACCTCGGCGCGAGAGTCGGTCCAGAGCGAAGCGTCCCGGCCCCAGATCCTGCGGGCGACCTGTGCCTTGTGCAGCGCCGCCAGCATCTCTCGCACCGCGGGCTCTTGCGCGCCGAAACGCCTACGGGGGCTCTCGCCCGCGCCACTCATGCCCTCGACGCTGCTCACCATCCTGCCGTACTCCTCGCCCACCTGTGTATGCCGATATCGTTTGCAGAAAACAATATAACGACCCCGACAATGGGTGTCAAGCGAACCGCAGCTTCACGGCTTGTCCAGGCCGGTTGACCGCCTCGGGGCGGCCCGCTACCATCCTCTCATCGCCGGCGGGGCGTGCTGGCGCAAGGGACGATAACCGCAGAGGGGGAATGATGTTGGCCAAGCAGGAAGTGCTGAACGGCATGCTGGAGATAGGCGTGGTGGCCATCGTGCGGCTCGACTCGTCGGAGAGCCTCCATCGGGTGGCCGAGGCGATCCTGGATGGGGGTGTGCGACACATCGAGTTCACCATGACCACGCCCGGCGCGCTGCGCACCCTCGAGGAGGTCACCCAGCGCCTTGGGGATCGGGTAGTCTTGGGGGCGGGTACGGTCCTCGATCCCGAGACGGCCCGGGCCGCCATCCTGGCCGGGGCGCGCTTCATCGTGGCGCCCAACCTGGACCCGGAGGTCATCCGCCTCTGCCATCGCTACGGCGTGGTAGTCATGCCGGGCGCCCTGACGCCGACCGAGATCCTGCAGGCCTGGGAGCTCGGCGCCGATGTCGTCAAGGTCTTCCCGTGCAGTGCCTTCGGGCCCGACTATATCAAGGCGGTGCTAGCGCCGCTGCCGCAGGTGCGCCTGGCGCCAGTGGGTGGCGTGGACCTCGGTAACGTCACGGACTACGTCCGGGCCGGTGCAGCCTGCGTAGGCGTCGGCTCCAGCCTGGTCAGCAACGCGCTCGTAGCCGGGGGAGACTGGGCCGCGCTCACCGAGCGGGCCCGGGGCTTTGTGGAGGGCGTGGCAGCCGGTCGGCGCTGATCTCGTCGGCAGAGGCCCGCCGGCGGGTCACTCGTAGCGCAGCGCCTCAATCGGGTCCAGGTTGGCGGCGCGGTTGGCCGGGTAGATGCCGAAAAAGAGCCCCACGAAGACCGAGAACGTGACGGCCAAGAGCACGGCCTGCCCCGAGACGACCGTTGTAAAGGCACCCAGCGAGTTCACGATGCTGGCCAGCCCCCAGCCCAGGGCGATCCCCAGCGCTCCGCCCACAACGCTGAGCAGGACGGACTCGATCAGGAACTGCCACAGGATGTCGCGCCGCTTGGCCCCCACCGCCTTGCGGATGCCGATCTCTCGGGTGCGTTCCGTCACCGAGACCAGCATGATGTTCATGATGCCAATGCCGCCCACCAGGAGCGAGATGCCGGCAATGGCCGCCAGGAAGATCGTCAGATACTGGGTGATGGCGTTGAAAACGCCCAGTATCTCCTTCTGAGAGGCCACGGTAAAATCGTCCTCCTCGAACTCGATCCGGTGCCGCTCGCGCAGGACCATGGTGACCTCATCGATGGCTGCGTCGACGCTGGCCTCTTCGACCGCCGAGATGTACAGCGTGTCTACGCGCACGCCGCTGGCCGTCATGTACCGCCCGGGGTACAGCCGCTTCACGGCCGTGCCCAACGGCACCAGCACAAAGGCGTCGGGGTTGCGGAATCCCGCCGGGCCGGCTCCCCCCTTCTCTTCCATGACGCCGACCACCCGGAACGGGATGCGATCGATGCGGATGGTCTGGTCAAGGGCCGAGTCGGGATCGCCAAACAGGTCCTTGGCCGTCTGATAGCCGAGCAGCGCCACGCGCGCCGCAGCGGCGTCGTCGCCGGGGGCGATAAAGCGCCCGTAGGCAACGGTGTGGTTGCGGACGATCTCATAGTCGGCAGTGGCGCCGCGCACGGCGACGGTCACCGTCTCGCCGCGATAGGTGACCGTACCGGTGCGCTCCACCTCGGGGACGACGGCCTCGACGTGCTCGACATAAGGGTCGTCGGCAATGGCCTCGGCGTCCTGGCGGGTGAGGGCCTCGACGCTGCGCCCCCCGCCCATGCCCTGCTGGAACTGGCTGATGTTCCCCGGGATCACGATGATCAGGTTCGACCCGATCCCCTGCACCTGGGCGGTGATGGCCGCGCGCGCCCCCTCGCCCACCGACAGCAGGCCGATCACCGCGCCGGTGCCGATGATGATGCCCAGCATGGTCAGGCTGGCCCGCAGCTTGTTGGCGCGCAGGCTGCGCAGCGCCATGGTCAGGCTTTCGAGTAGGCTCATGTCAGGGGCGCCTCCGGCGCCGCTGTCGCAACCGCGCTGGCCAGCCGCGGTTCGGCAACGGGCTCATCGCTGACGACCAGCCCATCCCGGAGGCGCACAATACGTCGGGTGTACTGGGCAATGTCCTGCTCGTGGGTCACAAAGATCACCGTGATCCCCTGGTCGTGGTTCAGGCGCTGGAAGATCGAGATGATCTCCAGGCCGGTCTTGGTGTCGAGGTTGCCGGTCGGCTCGTCGGCCAGGATGATGCGCGGGTCGTTGATCAGCGCGCGCGCAATGGCCACGCGCTGCTGTTGCCCGCCCGATAGCTCGTTCGGCCGGTGATGGATACGGTCGCCCAGGCCCACCGATTCCAGCGCAGCCACGGCGCGGTCATGGCGGCCGCGCACCCCCGCGTAGACCAGCGGAATCTCCACGTTCGCCAGCGCCGTGGTGCGCGGCAGCAGGTTGTAGCTCTGGAAGACAAAGCCTAGCCGGCGGTTGCGGATCTCGGCCAGCTGATTGTCGTTCAAGCGTGACACGTCCGTCCCCGCCAGGAGGTACTCTCCCGACGTGGGCCGGTCCAGGCAGCCGAGCAGGTTCATGAGCGTGCTCTTGCCCGAGCCCGACGGCCCCATGATGGCGGCGAACTCGCCCTCCTCGACGTCCAGATCGACGCCGCGCAGCGCGTGCACGCTCACGTCGCCCATGTGGTAGACCTTGGTGATGCCGCGCAGGCGGATGATCATCGCATTCCCCCGAACGGGCTGGCGGAGAGCAGCCCCTCACGTGGCCTGTTGACCACCACGGCCTCCCCCTCGCTGAGCCCGGAGACGATCTCTGTGTTCTCGTCGTTGGAGATGCCGGTCTCAACCCCGACGCGCACCAGCGCGCCCCCGCGGACGACCTCGACGTACTTGCCGTCACTATCCCGCCGCAGGGCCCGGTTCGGCACGACGATCACGTTGGTGCGCGTCTCCACGAGCACTTCGATCGCCGCGGTCATCAGCGGGCGGAGCTCCAGGCTCGTCCCTTCGAGGGCGATGGTGACCGTATAGTCGACGATCCCCTGGACGCTGGTACCGAGCAGATCAATGCGCGAGACGGTGCCCGCCACGGGTGCATCGGGGAAGGCGTCCAGGGTCACCTGGGCAGGCTGGCCGACGGCGATCCTGGCTATCTCGGTCTCGTCGATGGCGACCTCCAGGTGAAAGCGGCTGACGTCAACCAGGGTGCCGGCCGGGGTGGCCGGCGAGACGGTATCGTTGACGTGTACATTCAGCGTAGCCAGCCGGCCGGAGAACGGCGCGGCCAGCGTGGCATCCTTCAGGCGGTTCTCCGCCAGAGAGACGCTGACCTGGGCCTGCTGGACCTGGGCCTCCGCCACGCGGATATCCTCGGGGGAGGGGAGTGCCTTCAGCCGCGCCAGAGTCGAGCGCGCCTGAGCGAGCTGCGCCTCGGCATTGCGGACGGCGGACGCATCGGGCGGGAGGGTGAGCTTCTGGCGGTTCAGCTCGGCGACGGTGACGCCGATCTCCGCGTTGAGCACCTGTGCCTGGGCGGTGGCCAGGCTGCCGCCGCCGGCGGCTGGGTTACCGGCCAGGGCGTCGCGGTTGCCCTGCGCGCCGTACAGCGAGTTCTTGGCCTGCTCTACGGCCAGTTCGGCCAGTTGGACGTCGATGTCGGTCGGCCCCTGGCTGAGCCGGGCCAGCGCTGCCTCCGCCGCCGCCACCGCGGCCTCTGCCGAGGCCAGTTCCTCGGCGGTCGGCGCCTTCGAGGCGCGGGTCAGGTTCGCCTCGCTGACGGCCAGCGAGGCCTGAGCCTGCTTCAGGCTCAGCTCGAGGTCGGTCGTGTCGAGGCGGGCCAGGGTCTGGCCCTCGGTGACCATGTCGCCCTCGGCCGCCAGGACCTCGGCGACGTGCCCACCGGTGCCGAAGGCCAATGACAGGCTGCGCTCGGGCATCAGGCTGCCGGTGGCCGAGATGATCGCGTCAATATCGGCACGTTCGGCGGGCGCGGTGGTGACGCCCTGGGCTACGGTGACCGCGGCGTCGCGCTGCGTGGTGTAGATCAGCCAGGCGGCGACGAGCCCGGCGATCACCAGGATCACAACAATCCATCGTTTCATATCGGTTAGGGCCCTTTCGTGGTCGCGCCCTGCAGGGAACGCTGCGCACCTGGCGTGTCCATCCCCCGCACCTGGGCCGGGCGCGCCATGCGGCGCATTGCGTTCGGTAACTGGGAGCGCCGCGCGGAGGCGAACCTGACGCACTGTGCGCGGTAGTGGGGCTGCGTGCTGGCCCGGCCAACGCCAGCAGGGAGGGAGGTGCTCGAGTGAGTCGCTTCGGACGGCAGCGCATGTCGTGGCAAGGCCGTCACAGTCAGTAGCCGCAATGATACGCCGGCCTGAGGGACGATGCAACTCCACTGGCGCGGGCTGATCCGTCCTGAGGTGGGTCCGGGGGCCGCGCCGGGCACGCAAATACTTGCAGACGCAAATGTTGTCTTGACGAGACGGCGCCTCTGCGGTACCCTTGCGAGCAACGCTCCGCCGCACGCCGGGGTGGGCCGTCGGCCCCCTCACGTTCACCCCTCATACCGATGGAGTCTGACGCCAATGTACTGGAAGCGCAACCTGGTGGTCCTGTGCGGCGCGCAGTTGCTCACCCTGGTGGGGTTCTCGCTCTACACCTCGTTCATCCCCTACTATGTCCAGCAGATGGGTACCTACAGCGACGAAGCCGCCCTCAGCTGGACAGCGGCGATCCAGACGGCCGGCGCCCTGGCGATGATGGTAGCGGCGCCCATCTGGGGCAGCCTGGCCGACCGCTACGGGCGCAAGATGATGCTCCTGCGGGCCACAGGGGCCGCCACGGTGGTCGCCTTCCTGATGGGCCAGGTGCAGAGCCCGGCCCAGCTGTTGGCGCTGCGCGCGGTGCAGGGGATCTTTTGCGGGACGTCGGCCGCGGCCATGACCCTGGTGGCCACCAGCACGCCCGACGCCGTCCTGGGGCGCGCGCTGGGCGTAATGCAGATGGTCAACTATGTCTCTCAGGCGGTGGGCCCCTTCATCGGTGGCCTGGCCGCCGACGCCTACGGCTACCGAGCGGTGTTCCCGATCTCGTCGGCGCTGATGCTCACCTCTCTCGTGGGCATCATCTTCTTTGTACATGAGGCCAGGGAGCGTACGGGCCAGCCGGCCCGGCGCGAGCGCGTGCGGCTGGGACGGGGCATGTTGCGTAACCTGGTTGGCGCCGACGCGCTGATCCTGATCGGCGCACTGGCCGGCACCAGTCTGGCTGCCTCGACGCTAAGCCCGGTGCTGTCACTCTACATCAAGTCGTTGGCCCCCGGGTCCGAGCATCTGGCCACGCTGGCGGGGGCGTTGACGTCGGTGGCATCGATCACGGCCTCGGTCGCCGCCTTTGGGATCGGCTACGTGGGTGACCGCTTTGGGCAGAAGCGGGCCCTGATCGTCTGCACCTTTGGCGTGGCGGCGGTGGCCATCCCGCAGGCCTTCGTCAGCACGGCCACGCAGCTGGCCATACTGCGCGCGGTGCACGGCATCTTTGTCGGCGGCATCATGCCCACGGCCAATGCTCTGCTGGCACAGGCGACCAGCAAAGAGCGCCGCGGGTCGGTGCTGGGGCTGGCTTCCGGCGCGCAGGCCGGGGGCCGTGCGTTGGGCCCCACGCTGGGGGCCGGCGCCGCGGCCGCCTGGGGCATGGGCAGCACCTTTCTGCTGAACGGCGCGGTGTTCCTGGTGCTGAGCGTGCTGGTCGGCCTCTTTGTGCGGACGGCTGCCAAGCACGCGGAGCCTGCGCCCGCCTCGGTGGCCGGGAGGGCGCCGGCTGCCGTCGAGGAGAGGTAGCCGGCGGCCAGGGACGCCCCACGCCTGGGCCCCGGGCCGATCCGCCAGTACGCAACGCGCGGCGGCCCGCAAGGGCCGCCGCGCGGATAGAGCCGGTGCCGGCGCCCTGGCTACGGGCGCCAGCCCTCAAAGGCGGGGAAGTCCGCTATCTTGTGGTGCGGCCAGCCAAGCATGTGGCACTTTTCCCACACATAGTAGCAGTAGTTGTCCCAGGTGACCTGGGCCGGCGTGCGATGGTCCACGTGCGGGATAAAGCCACCCTCGGCGACGGTCGGCTCCAGCCTCTTTAGCTCGGCCAGGATCGCCTTGCGGCCCTGGTGCAGCGCGAACTTGTTGAACCCGCCGCGGATCAGCAGGCTGCGCCCGTACTCTTTCTTGAGGGCCACCGGGTCGTTCCCCGGGTTGACCTCCAGCGGGAACATGCAGTTCAGCCCCACCGAGAGCCACAGCGGGATCAGCTTGAGGATGTTGCCGTCGCAATCCGTCCAGATCACGTCGATGCCGTACTGACGGATCATGTCCATCACCGGCTTCATGTGCGGCATGATGCGCTCGGCGAAGAAGGTCGGGCTCAGGAGCGGCCCGCTGTTGAAGGCGATGTCCTCCCAGCCGGAGGCGGCGTCGAACTGACCGCGCTCCAGCACCTGCGGCATCAGCCTCAGCGCCATGCTGGCCATGTGGGCGACCATCTCCTCGACGAGGTCCGGGTCGTCGACCGACAGATAGGCCAGGTTCTCAAACCCTACCCAGTCACGGATGCGGCCGATGAACGAGCCAAAACCGGTCTGGACCGGGTTCGTCGACGTGCGCGTCATCTCCTCGCGGGCACGCAGTTCGTCGTCCGGGATCACGCGGCATGGATGGTCAGGGTCGAGGAACTCGTCACGGAAGGCCTGCCAGGTGGCGCGGTCGCGGATGGGGAACTCCAGGAAGTGCGGGATGGTTTCGGTGCCGACCGTCTGGCGCTGCGATAACACCCCAAGCCCGTCGCGGAAGGTGATGCGCGACTCAGTCTCTTCGATGACGACGTGCTCGCGCAGGGGCATGGCGCCCAGCGGCGCGTTGAAGCCCTCGAACTGCTCGACGCCAAAGAACCTTTCCACGGCGCGGTCCGGGATGCTGCCGTTGGTGCTGCGGAGCGAGGCGGGCAGGTGCCCCTCAGCCATCCAGTGCTCCTTGAGCTCTGTCCAGTAACCGAACTCCAGGTGTGAGACATAGTCGACGTCCTGGTAGTGCATCACCCGGCGAAAGCGCTCGCGTGGGGTGAGCTCCTGGGCAAAGCGGCCGTCGCCCTTGCGCACGTCCATGGTATAGGCCTCCGATCGCAACCAGTGGGAGCGGCTAAGCGGCGGCATGATACCTGCGGGGGGCGCAGGTGTCCAGCGCGCGCAGGCCGCAGAGCTGCGCGGGCCGAATGCATTTGACAGCGCCCCGGCCAGGCTTATAGTCGTTGGTCTAGGCAGGTGCGGTCGTTCTACGCCGCGGAGGTGAACCGGGTATGATCCAGGTCCAAGGGCTTGTGAAACAGTTCGGGGAGGTGCGCGCCCTCGACGGCATCTCCTTTGAAGTGCAGCAG
>JAAZBY010000570.1 GCA_012513595.1 Chloroflexota bacterium | reverse complement strand
TGGGTGAGGATCAGCACCTGCTCCCCGGCGAGGGGACCACGGCCTGGCGGCCCTTCCTGCAGGCGCTTGACGAGACCGGCTTTCAGGGGCTGCGCACCTTTGAGGTCAAACCGTGGGAAGACCTCCCCGCCATCCTGGCCGCCCTGGTCGCCATCGCCAAGGACTGGAACGGGAGGTAGGGCCCATGGCCGCCACCACGCGCGACGTCATCGCTTATGTCGAGCGCCTCGCCGGGCACCCGCTGAACCGGGATGAGGGCGTCCACCATGGGGACGCCGATCGGCCCATCCGCGGGGCGCTGATCTGCTGGATGGCCACCCGCCAGGCGCTGGAGGCGGCCGCGCGCCAGGGCTGCGACCTGGTACTGACCCACGAGAGCCTCTACTACCCCTACAACGCGGCCATCAACGCCGACAACCCGCCGGGCTGGGAAGGTTGGCCCACCAACCGCGAACGGCGCGCGGCGCTCGAGCGGGGCCGTCTGACGCTCTTGCGCGTGCACGGCTCGCTGGATGAGGCCACCATCCTGGCCGACTTTAGCGCGCTGCTCGGCCTCGGCGAGCCCGCCGTGGCCGACGGGCTGGCCAGAGCCTACGATATACCCCCCTGCACCGTGGGCGAACTCGTGGAGCGGGCCAAGCGCTGCCTGGGGCTACGGAGCCTGCGCGTCTCCGCGCCGCAGGGGCTGGGCCAGGTCGTGCACCGCTTGGGGCTGCCCTGGGGCGGCCTGGGCCTCTTTGTAAACGTCGGCTACCAGGAGCGCCTGATCGAGATGGGCTGCGACGGCCTGATCGCCGGCGAATCGGACGATTACGGCATGCGCTTTGCCGCCGAGCTGGGCATCCCACTGATCGAGACGGGGCACTCGACTTCGGAGAACCCCGGCCTGCGCCGGTTTCGCGACCTGCTCGCCGCCGAGTTCCCGGGGCTGCGCGTCGCCTACTATGAGTGCCCGCCCGCCTGGGAGATCATCTGAGGGAGGTGTACCGTGAGACTGGGAGGACCGATCACGCCGCGCGGCCTGGGGCCGGACGAATGGGTCGCCCGCGCCGCTGCCCTTGGGTACCGCGCCGTGGGCGCGCCCATCGATGACACGGCCGATGACGCCACCGTGCGCGCCTACGCGCGGGCCGCGCAGGAGGCCGACCTGGTCATCGCCGAGGTGGGCGCCTGGAGCAACCCGATCAGCCCCGATGCGGGCATCGCCCGCGAGGCCCTGGCCCTCTGCCAGCGCCGGCTGGACCTTGCCGAGCGCCTGGGCGCCCGCTGTTGCGTGAACATTGCCGGCTCGCGTGGCGAGCGCTGGGACGGCCCGCACCCCACCAACCTCTCCGACGAGGTCTTTGACCTGATCGTCGAGAGCGTGCGCGCCATCATCGACGCCGTGCGCCCCACCCGCACGTACTACACGCTGGAGCCGATGCCCTGGGTCTTCCCCAACTCGGCCGACTCGTACTTGCGGCTGATCGCCGCCATCGACCGGCCCCGCTTTGCCGTCCACCTGGACCCGGTGAATATCGTCTCTAGCCCGGAGCGCTGCTACAACACGGCCGCCCTGCTGGAGGAGTGCTTTGCCAAGCTGGGGCCGCACATCAAGTCGTGCCACGCCAAAGACATCGCCCTGTCGACGAAACTGACCGTGCACCTCGACGAGGTGCGCCCGGGCCTGGGCGTGCTGGACTATCCCACCTTCCTGCGCTGCCTGGACCGGCTGGACCCC
>JAAZBY010000569.1 GCA_012513595.1 Chloroflexota bacterium | reverse complement strand
GATAGGGCCCTGCGGCCCCAGCGGCGGGGTGTGTGTCCATAAAGCGTACCAGGGCGGCCAGGGCACCCGGGCGCACGACCGTGTCGCTGTTCAGGAGCATCACGTGGCGCCCGGTACACTGGCGGATGGCCTGGTTGTTGGCCCGGGCATAGCCCACGTTCTCCGTGTTCTCGATCAGCTGCACCTGTGGGAACCGCTGCCGCACCATGGCGGCGGACCCGTCCGCCGAGGCGTTGTCCACCACCAGCGTCTCTACCGCCAGGCCGTCGGCAGCACGCTGGAGAGAGGCCAGGCACGCCTCCAACAGGTCGCGCGTGTTCCAGCTGACGATGATGACAGAGAGGTCGATCATGTGCCCCTCGCCGAAGGGTACCAGCGCGCCACGGCGGCCAGCCCGCCGAGAAACAGCCACACCAGCACGCTGGCCTGAAAGCCCGGGAAGCCGATGTTGTAGACAAAGGGGAGGATCCAGTCAGCCAGCATCATCAGCACCAGCGCGGCCACAAGCGCAGCCACGGCACCGTGGGTATAGCCGGCCACAAAGCCGGAACCGACCCGCCCCACGAGGCCCCCGCCGAGCCGCAGTACCTCTCCCACGAACCAGGCGAACAGCCCCAGGCCCACCAGCCCGACATGGGCGTACAGGTCCACATAGTTGTTGTGCGAGTTGACGGCCGGGTTGTACCAGAGCGCGCCGCCATAGGTGAGCGGCTCGGCGCTGGCATAGACCCGGTATGAGGCAGGGCCCACGCCGAAGAGCGGATCGCGCCGCGTCACGCTGATCACCCTGTTGATCAGGGCCAGCCGAGAGCCGCCGCTCTCCTCCCACTCGGAATCGCCCCCGCCAAACTCGTAGACGCGCGGGGCCAGCACCGGATAGAGGACCAGGAGGGCCACGGCGACCACCACCCGCAGGCGCGGGAAGCGCAGCCAGGCGAGCACCGCCACCGCAATCGCCACGCCGATCCAGTTCGAGGCCGTCTCTCTCCTCACCACGAAGGCAAAGTAGGCCACCAGCCCCAGCAGGCACACCAGATAGCCACGCTGCAGCGGCTTGAGGTCGCGGTTGAAGAACAGCTGCCCTCCCCCCAGGGCGGCCAGCAACATCCAGAACGGCGCGCGGGTAGAGGCGCTGGTGGTCGTCATCTCCGCCAGCCTGCCCAGCCCAGGCAGGGCTCTCAGCACGGCCACCGCCCCGCCGACATAGAGGAACAGCCAGGTCAGCCGACGCAACACCTCCGGGCTGGTGACCAGGCTGCCCATCAGCCAGAACGCGGCGCCCGAGAAAGCCAGGATCCCCCACTGCGCCAGCTGCACGGCCAGAAAGTTGGCGGGCCGCAGCACGGCCAGGTCCCAGAGGGCGTTGCCGATCAAAAGCGAGAGCGCCGCCGACACGAGAAAGAGAAGCAGCGGGCGGTCGGCGCTCGTGCGCACTAGCGGCAGGTCCCTGCGGATGAGCGCCCCGGCCGCCCACACAGCGGCCAGTGCCGGCACGATGAGGGCCGTCGGGTTCAGCCTGACCTCGGTGCCCGTCCCAAACTGGAGCGGTGCCACCAGGGCAAAGAGGACCAGGGCGCCCAGCCCCAGGGCCGGCTTCCAGATGAGCACCAGCCCCGCCAGGCCAGCCCCGATCAGGGCGACGTAGCGCAGGCGCGGGTGCCACCCGAGCACCGCGGCAGCCAGCAGGACGCCGAGCACGATGAGGGTCGCCACCCTTACCGGGAGCGCTTCGCGAAGGCGATCGCCCAGGCTAGCCATGTCTCCGGGCCCCTTTGCCTCGTTCGACCGCCGCCTCGACGATGCCCACGAACCCCTCCCCGATCGCCCGCCAATCGTAGCGCTGCTCAACCAGGCGACGGGCGTTGGCCGTCAGGCGCTCTCGCAGCGCGCCGTCTCGCAGGAGCGTGACGGTGAGCGCCGCAAACTGCTCCGCGTCATCGGCCAGCAGGAGGTGTTCGCCGCCCACCACGTCGAGGCCCTCCGCACCTTTCGCTGTGGAGACCACCGGCGTGCCCAGGGCCATCGCCTCCAGGATCTTGAGGCGGGTGCCGCCCCCCTCGCGCAGCGGCACGACGCACACACGGCTGCCCGCCACGACGGGGCGGATATCGTCGACGTAGCCCGTCAAGCGGACGCTCTCGTCAAGCGCCAGCCCGTCCAGGTCGACCCCGCGCGTCGAGCCCGTGATGGCCAGGGAAACCTCGGGAGCAGCGCGCCGGATGCGTGGGTAGATCGCGCTAAGGAAGTATTGCATGGCGTCATAGTTGGCGCTGTAGGTGAGCGCGCCGTTGTAGACGAGCGCGACGGGGCGTGGGGCCGCCAGCCCCGGGCACAGCAGGGTGCAGTCGACGCCATTGGGCACCACGACCAGGCGTTCCCCTGAGGACGGCAATAACCCCCGCAGATAGGCGAACTCCCGGTCTGACGCGACCGCGCAGACCGGGAAGCGCCGCAGGAGCGCCCCCTCGTACCACGCCGCCTTCCGCCACGAGGCCCAGGTTCGCAGGCGCCCCAGGCCGCCCGGCTGAAGCAGGTGCCGCGCGCGCATCTGGAAGGCCAGCGCGGTGTCGACGTCCAGGATCGGCACGGCGCCGTCCTGCAGCAGGGCATAGCGTGCCGCGGACGTCTCCATGGCGACGATGGCATCGTATGCCCCGCCGTGCAGCTGCTGGCGCACGGCGTTCCGCATTTCCGGGATGGACCACAGAGAGGTCGGCACGGGAGACAGGAACTTGGCCCACTGGGGCAGCCTGGTGTAGCGAAACGGATCGGCCGCCACCCGAACGAGCGGGACGGGGGCGCCGCCCCCGGCAGGGACTATCGCCGCACCGGTCTCATCGTCGCCACAGAACGCCACCGCCGTCACGTCGTGGCGTGCCGAGAGCGCCCCCAGAAGGTAGTGCGCCCGGAGCTTGGCACCGTTGAAGGGCGGCAGCGGGCACCACGTGCACACAACCAGGATCCGCATCTCCCGCTCTGCACCTTTCACGAACGCGTCGGCCCTACCCGGATCGGTCCGCCTCGTCCGGCGGAACCGACCCCTCGCCGACCTGCTCGGCATACGCGCTGGCCAGGAAGCCCTCGATGTTGTCCACCATGCGCTCAAGGCTGAAGCGTTCCGCCACGAGGCGCTGCCCGGCCCTGGCCAGGCGCCAGCACAGCGCCGGGTCGCGAGACAGGCGCCCCAGCTGCCGGGCCAATCCGCCGGCGTCCCCCGCCTCGAACGTCAGGCCGGTCTCTCCGTCCTTGAGAATCTCGCCGGTGCCGCCGGTGACCGTCCCGACGACGACCAGCCCGCTGGCCATCGCCTCGAGCACCACTCGGGCAAACGGCTCCTGATGCGTCGTGGGGAGGACCAGCACGTCGTGTTCGGCCATCAGGTCGGGCATCGCCTCACGGGGGATCCAGCCGAGGAAGGTCACCCGGTCGGTGAGCCGCCCTTCCACCACCTGGCGCTGCAGGTCGGCCAGATAGTCATCGGGCCCCTTGCCCGCCAAGGTCAGCTGGACCCGCGCCGACCCAAACCCCTGCGTGGCGATCGCCAGCGCCTCGATGAGGGTGTGGACGCCCTTGTCGGCGCTCAGCCGCCCGGCGTACAGGATCCGCAGCCCCTCTTGGCCGATCCCCTCGCGAGAGCGGTGAAAGTGCTGGACCTCGACGCCGTTATAGATCACTCGGGCGTCCTCCGGAACGGTCCCGGCGTCCAGCGCCTGCTGGCGCATGTACTCGCTAACCAGGGCCAAGTGCCGCATCGCTGGGCGACGAGGGTGCCCCTCGGAGCGCATTATCCCCAGCGCCACCCGCGCCGCGCACCACTTGGCTGCGCGCTTGAGCGGGCTGCGCGCCGGGGCGCTCCAGTAGCGCCAGAACTCCTCCGGCTCGGCAGGGGACCTCCCCGCCACCCAGTAAGCCACGGCCACCCCGGGCAGCGCTTCTGCGGCCATGGCCAGCGACGTGGGCAGCCCTTCCAGGTTCCAGAACAGCACCGCGTCGGGCCGGAGTGCCTCAACCACCTGCCGCAGGCTGGCGAGATTGTGCCGCTCTCCGCCGCGGCGCGACACGAAGAACTGGATGGCCGGGCCGACCTTGCTCTCGTAATCCGGCAGGAGCCGCAGCGCGCGGTGTACCCGGCAAGCCCCGGGCGGAACCTGGGCACCGGCCCCGCGGTTGCAGGTCAGGATCTCGACCTGGTGCCCGCGAGCGGCCAACGCCTCGGCCACGTCGTGGCAGAGCTGCTCATAGCCCCCCACCTCGAAGGGTGGGTAGTAGTTGGAGACGAACAGGGCTCTCATGCCGCCATCTCCGCCAGCCAGGCTTCCAAGCCGTCCACCATCCGTCGCGTGGTAAAGCGCTCCAGGGCCATCTGCCGGCCAGCCTCGGCCAGGCGGCGGCCCAGCGCGGGCTCAGCCAGCACCCGGGCGATCTGCTCGGCCAGGGTGGCCGCGTCCTCCGGCCGGAAGGTCAGGGCATTCTCGCCGTCGGCCAACATCTCGGTCTGCCCGCCCACCTCAGAGCCGATGACCAGCAGCCCGGCCGCCATCGCCTCCATCACCGTGCGAGCCAACGGTTCGGCCCAGATGGACGTGAACAGGAAGACGTCGTGTTCCGCCAGCCGCCCGGCGACCTCGGCGCGCGGCACCCGGCCGGCAAACTCGACCCTGTCGCCCAGGCCAAGGTCGCCCACCAGGCGGTGCAGCCGAGCCACATAGTCCGGATGCCCTCCCCCAAGCAGGGTGAGATGGACCCGGTCGCTCAGGCCACGCTCCCGCAGGAGGCCCAGCGCCTCAACGGCCGTATGCACCCCCTTGTGTGGCAGCAGGCTGCCAAAGTAGAGCAGACGCAAGGGGCCGTTGTGCTGGCCCGGCGTCTGGCTGGCGAACGGCGCCGGGTCAATGCCGCAGTACAGCACCTGCGCGGCATCCGGAAGGCTGCCGGAACGCACCAGCGTGTCGCGCACGTAGCGGCTGCAACACCTGGCCTCCTCCAGCCGCAGCGGATGGGCCGCCCGCTCGGCCCGGACCTGTCGGATCACCCGCTCCCCCAAGGGGCGCAGGAGCGCGCCGACCGCGGGGCGGTTCGCGGGGGCGCGCCAGTACTGCTCGTGCACGTCGGGGTCCGAGGGCCAGTAGGAGGAGATATAGTAGGCCACCCGCCCCGGCAGCCACTGCTCCGCCCAGTAAGGCACCTCGCGAGAAAGGTTCCACATCCCCCAAACCACGGCCAGGTCCGGAGAGAAGCGCTCGATCGCCAGGCGCAGTTCGCGCGCGTTGGCCCGCTCCCGCGCGCGGCGAAAGAGGACGTCGGCCGGCCGGTAGTGATCCACATCGGCCTGCAGGTACAAGGAGCGCGTGACGTTCCCATCCTGCTCGGGGTCGCCCACGGCGCCGAACCGGCTGGTCAGCACGTGCACGGCGTGCCCGCGGGCGCGCAGGGCGTCGGCAGCTTCCTGGCACAGCTGCTCATAGCCCCCCAGATCGTGGGGCGGGTAGAGGTTGGAGAGGAAGAGCAGGCGCATCAGGCCTCCCTGCCCGGGGCGCGGCCGGCCACGAGCGCGCCGCGCATCCACCGCACGGTGCCCCTGGCCAGCGCGGCAGCCCTCTTGCCGACCAGCAGCTTCAGCAGGCGGCGGGCGACCGCTGGCGACCGCACCAAGTCGGGGTCCGCGCGCAGGGCGCGCAGCAGGCACTGGCGCGCCGCGGCCCACTCGCCCGCCTGGTCGTAGAGCATGGCCAGCGCCAGATACGCATGGCCGTAGGCCTTGCGGCGGTAGGGGGCCAGGGCAGCTGCCGGAGAGGCGTAGAGCCCGTCCAGCCAGGCGAGCATCCGCGCCCTGTTGGCCCGCAGGTCGAGCCGCGCGGCCTGGCCGCGGTGGGATCGCTCTTGCCCGCCGACGGCCAACTCGTAAGAGGTGTCCAGCCGCGCCAAGAGGGGCGGCCAGGTGTGCACCGCGGCCGACAGGAGCGCCAGGGCCCTGTCGTCGGCCCCTTCCTGCAGGTACGTAAGCGCGGCGGACCGATAGGCAAAGCCGTAGGCACGCCTCTTGTCGGGCGACCACTCCTCCGCGTCGCCCTCCGCAGGTCCAAAGTGGTTGGCCATCATGGTGAGCAGGCTCTGGCGAAAGAGGGCCAGGTTCCCGATGGTATTGCCGCCATGCACGCGGCACTTGATCAGGATATCGCGGACCCCCACCAGCGCTCCGGCACGCGCCAGCCGCAGCCACATGTCATAGTCCTCGCAGGTGGGCAGGGCAGCGAACGGCCCGGCCTTCGCGAGGCACCTCTTGCGCAACACCAGGGCCGGCGTCATGATAAAGTTCCCCTCGAGAAGCGCATCGTACAACTGCTCGGGCGGGGCGACGCGGTCTTGGACCTGGGGCAGCGGGTCGCCGGCCGCGTCGATCGTCGAGGCGCCGCAGTAGACGCCGTCCCAGCCATCGTTGGCAGTAAGCAGCGGCACCAGGGTGGCCAGGAAACTAGGCTCCCACAGGTCGTCGGAATCGAGCCAGGCGATCAGGTCGCCCGTCGCCGCCCGCACCCCCCGGTTGCGCGCGGCCGCCACGCCCTCGTGGTTCTGCCGCAGATAGCGGACGTCCAGCCCGCTGGCCCGCACGACGTTCTGCGTGTCGTCGGTGGAACCGTCGTCGACGACGATGACCTCCGCCGGGCGCAGACTCTGCCGCGCGATGCTCCGCAGCGCAAGGGCCAGGTAGCCGGCCCGGTTGTAGGTCGGGATGATCACGCTGACGCGCGGCTCATCGGTTCGCAAGGCGCCCTCCGCCGTACTCTTTCGCCCTCACCGTGACAGCGCCCTTTGCGCCGCGCTGCCCGCGCCGCGTCCCCTGGCCGGCCACGGGGTCCTCCCCCGGCGCAAGACGCCGGCGACCGCCCTCCCAGCGCGCAACGCTGGCTGCACGACGACTCGTTCCATGGTCGCCGTGTCCATCACGTTCCAGAACGCCCGGCGCGGCCAGGGCCAGGAGCGGCGCCAAGCCCGGCGCGTAGCCCGCCCAGCCGCCAGCGCGTAGCGAGCCAGCTGCCCGTTCGCCACGTACATGAGCGGGGCACTCAGGGCCGCAAACTTGTGCGCGGGCCAGGCCCGCAACCACAGGCCGTACGCCGCCTGGGGCGCGTCGAGGCGCGGCATCTCCGCATCGCGCAGCACCCCCCGGCGCACCAGGAAGCAGGGGCCGACCACGTCCCGCCGGTACAGTTTGTCAGGCGAGACCGGCCTGTGCAGGTTCTGGATGTTGGCCTGCTCATCCACCGAGTAAAAGGCCGCGTAGGCCACGTCGCACGTCGCGCAGCCGTCGAGATGGTCGGCCAGGTAAGCCACGGCATCCGGCGCGTACTGGTTGCCCCCCTCGATCCAGGAGACATAGTCGCCCGAGATCGCGGCCAACGCCGCGGCCATAGAGGGCGCCCGCGTGACCCTTTCGGCTGGCGCTGCCTGCGCCGACGGAACCTGCCCCACGACCAGGACCTCGGTGCCGGCGTGGGTCTGGCCCAGGCAGGATTCCAGCGTCCGGGCGTCGTGCTCCGCATCGCCGCCGGGCAGGACGATGATGCTGACGCGCGTCCGCGCCCGGCGGGCGGCCGTCGTGCGTGCATTCACGGCGGCACGCATCGCGCCGGCCGCCTCCCCTGCGCGGCGCACGAGCTCTGCCCGCGCCACGAGGAGCTTCTCGCGGAGGTCCTGCCCCTCGCCGAGCGCCCGGGCGACCAGGTCGGGCAGGCGCGCGTGCTCGCCGGGCCCCAGAACATAGTTGCCGAGGCCGGCGTCCTCCATGAACCGGCGCACCTTGGGCGCATAGGCGATGGCGACCACCGGCACCGCCGCCTGCACGGCAAAGAGCACCGAGTGGTACGCCGTCCCCACCATCACGTCGAGCCCCTGGTAGAGCCCCTCGGAAAAGTGCGCCGCGCATCCGGCGTCGAGTGCCGGCAGGATCTCTGCCTCACCAAACGCGGGGTAGCTGGACAGTGGTATGGCCCGCAACGACAGCGGCAAGCGCTGGACGGCTTCGCACCAGGCAGCGACGTCTAGCCCCCCGCCACGGCGCAGATTGACGCCGCAGAGCGGCCGCCGCGGGCCCACGGCAGCGGGCCTTGCTGCGACCTGGAGGGGACGTAGAAAGCTCACATCCGCCGCATGGTTGACCTTGGGATGCGCGACCAGCCGCTGGCTCTCCCGATCGCGCACGGAAAAGAACTCGGCCCGCTCAGCCAGCGCCCGCAGGGCGCTCCGGTGGCTATCCAGGACTTCATCGATCCCCAGCCCGATCACCCCGATGGGTGTGTGCAGCGCCGAACCCCAGAGGTGAAACGTGTCAAAGGGGACGCAAGGCCCCCGCTGAAAGACGCCGGCGCCCCCCAGGATCAGATAGTCCAAGAGATTGAACCGGCGCAGCACGCCCTCGTCGAGAGGCTCGGCCACCTCCAGCGGCACAACGCGATGCGGCGCCAGCACGGCGCGCAGGCTGGCCAGGATGCGATTGTC
>JAAZBY010000568.1 GCA_012513595.1 Chloroflexota bacterium | reverse complement strand
GTTGGAGCGGCGCATTGCCGAGCACAACCTGCCGCGCGAGGCGTTCGAGTGGTACCTGGACCTGCGGCGTTATGGCGCGGTGCCGCACTCGGGCTTTGGCCTGGGCGTCGAGCGCACCGTGGCATGGCTTTGCGGCATCCATCACATTCGTGAGACGATACCCTTCCCGCGGACGCTGGGCCGCATGTACCCGTAGGGGCGCACGGGCGGGCAGTTTGGTGCCGCCCGCCGCGGGTGCTATAATCGAGGCGTCGAGCCGTTAGCTCAGTCGGCAGAGCCCCTGCCTTTTAAGCAGGTTGTCGCGCGTTCGAGTCGCGCACGGCTCATATTGGTGCATTCCTGCGGCCTCTGGACCGCGCCCAACAAGCGGCGGTGCTGGCGCCGGCCTAAGGGCTGATTGTCGGTCTGCTGTTCTTGCTGCAAACGCCTTTGGCAGCGCACCAAACCTCTCCCGGTCTCCTCGGCGCAGTATCTTTGCCTCTCTACGACACGGCCTCCACGGAAACTTTGCGGCGTTCAGCCTGGATGGGCGCCCCCGCGCTTCTCTGGGCAGTGTTTTCCTGGTGAGGCCTCACACGGGCGCTGGGCCAGCCGGCGCGACGCGCATTATAGCGCTTAACCTGCGCGGCCTGCCTGGCCCCGCGGTAACCTCCGCATCTGGGTTTCTCTGCCATGGCGTCGTGCTGTCGGCAGCCCGTGGCCGCCCGATGGTTACAGCCAGGTTTACACAAAGGGCGTCGGTTAGAGAACTCACAGAAAGCCTAGACACTCGCTTTGCGTGCCGATAAGATGGCTTTACAGACACGGGGAGGCGCCGGCACGCACCCAGAGCTATCGCGGCTACGGCGAGTACGGCACCGACCCCGCAAGGTCTCGCGTCGGTCCATATACTGCTTCATGGCCCATCTTGTCTGAACCCTTCTCGACTCGGGGATCTGGAGCACCACCCGACGTCTGCGGTCGGTGAGGTCGGAGGATTCAGCCGATATGGGCGAGTGGTATGTTCTCTACAGCAAGCCCCGCAAGGAAAGGCTTCTCCACGACCAGTTGACCCAGCGTGGAGTCGAGGCCTTTCTGCCAATGTTCCCGCCTCATGGACGGCAGCAAGCCCCGCACGCTCTTTTCCCCCGTTACCTCTTTGCCCGCCTCGACGCGGACCAGATGTCTCCCGCCGTTGTCAATTGGCTTCCGGGGCTCACCAGTTTTGTGAGGTTCGGCGGTGAGTACGCTATCGTGCCGGATGCGGTCGTGTCCTACGTCAGGCGCCGAGCCGCAGAGATGCAGTCACGGGGCGCCGCGCCCTTTCTTCACGGGCAGCCCGTGCGCATCACCGGGGACCATCCGTTGGCCCAGCTCAGCGCCGTCTTTGATCGACCGCTGTCTGGCGGGGCACGCGCCCGCATCCTCATCGAACTGCTGGGACGTCTGACGCGCTGTGACGTTGACGTTCGAGACCTGGAGCCTATCGGCGGTCTCCACGCGTCCTGGGGCTCGCAGCCGATCGCCGTCTCTTCCCAGTGAGAGACCGAGCCTGAGCTACAGCCCCACGCAAGGCGCGTGTGGGTGGTGTCCGCATGGTTTGCAGGGGATGTCGTCTGCCTAACGGGGTTGCGGAAATGACCGTCCGTTGCCCCTGCGCCACTGTGAGAGCGCTCGCCGCAGAGCGGGCTCGCAGGCGTCTGCTGAGTGAGTAGGCACGGCCACCACTCGGCGGGCGGGATGAGGTCCGGCCACCCTGTGCGCTTCGCCACGAGGCGCGCAGGGGCGGAGCCTGCCGCGGACCAGGGCCTGCCCGTCTGGCGCATGCCCGAACTGGGGCAGGCGGCACCTCGCGGCAGCCGGTCCAGCACCTTTATGCATGACCCCTCCAACGATACCGTCAGGCCCAGCCGTGGTCCGCAGCGTTCTCTGGAAGGGGAAGATGGCTCTGGCCGTCTTCCATCGACTCAGGCCCTGAGATGATCCTGTGTCGACCGCCATCGCGTTTACTGGAGGGATCCCGATGTCCCAAGCTAGTGCGACACGGCCGTCCCCTCCCCTGGAACTCCCTCTATCGCCTCCCAGAACTCGCCTGGGGAGCCTGCGTATCTCGGAGCGCCGCATCCTGCTGATGCTGGGTGACCTGCTGATGATCAGCGTAGCCCTCGGCGTGGCCCTCTGGCAGCGGATTCCGTGGGTCAGCAGTGTCTACCCGGACTGGCGCGCCCTGCTGATCGTGGAACTGCGCTGGTGGCTTCTCCTGTGGGCCTTGTGGATCCCGGCAGCCATCACGGCGGACTGCTACAGCCTGCCGCGGGCTGCCTCGACGGTCAACAGCGTCATCCACACCGCAGCGTGCGCCCTCGTCGTTGCGCTGGTCTATCTGCTGATTCCTGGTATCTCGGCGCCACTGACCTACTCCCGCCTTTCATGGTTTCTGTTCGCGCTGCTGGCTATGGGGGGCGTGGGGGCCTGGCGAGCCATCTATGGGCTGGCCATCTCGCAGCGTTCGTTCACGCGGCGCGTGATCGTCGTGGGGGCGGGGACCTCCGGCCGGGCCTTCGCTGGCGCCGTCGATGCTGCCTACGGGGCGACAGGCATCGAACTCGTGGGGTTCGTGGATGATGACCCGGATCTGCTCGGGCAGAGCGTGCTCGGGCGGCGCGTACTGGCCGATAGCGACCGACTGCTGACCCTTACCGAGCAGTACGATGTGGACGAAGTAGTGGTCGCCGTAACGAACCCCCATAGCATGAGCCCAGACCTGATCGGGGCCCTGGTACGCTGCTGGGAGCAGGGCGTCTCGATCGTGCCCATGTCGGCCTATTTTGAGACGGTGACCGGCGCGGTGCCCGTCAAGCACCTCGGGCAGGACCTCTTTGCCCTGGTGGGCAACCAGGATCAGGTGCCCATGCGCGTGTGGCTGGCGATTCGCCGGCTGATCGATATCGTCGTGGCCCTGGTGGGGCTCCTGGCCGTCGCTCTCCTGACGCCGCTGGTCTGGGTCGCCATGGCCATCGATGGCCCCGGGCCGCTCTTTTACCTGCAGACGCGCGTGGGGCGCGGAGGGCAGACCTTCCGCATCATCAAGTTCCGCTCAATGATCCCGCATGCCGAACCGAACGGGGCGACCTGGGCGTCCCTCGATGACCCCCGCGTGACCCGGCTGGGCAAGGTCCTGCGCAAGACGCGCATTGATGAGCTCCCGCAGTTTGTAAACGTTCTCCTTGGCAGCATGACGCTCATCGGTCCTCGCCCAGAGAGGCCAGAGTTCGTCGAGCAGCTCGGGACGCTGCTGCCCTACTATGCCATCCGGCACTCGGTCAAGCCGGGGCTTACCGGCTGGGCGCAGGTCTTTTACCACTATGGCAACAGCGTAGAAGACGCGCTGGCCAAACTGCAGTACGACCTGTACTACGTCAAACACCGTGGCCCGGTCCTCGACGCACTGATCGCCCTCCACACTTTGCGGGTGCTGGCTACCCTGAGGGGTGTGTAGCCAGAACCCGCAGTACCAGGGGCGCGGGCGCGTGGTGCCCCGGGGGCCTGGCGATGCGCGGTGAGGCCAAGCCACGAGGATTCGCGAAAGGACGCGCTGTGCCCCCTTCAGAGCAGCATACGCCCCCAATCGACGTGCCCGCGATGCACCACGTTCGCCGGGCGCCCAGCACGCCCAGCGCGGCGATCAGCGGTGGCCTCGGCCTGTACCTGCGCCGCCAGGCGAGCAGTCTGCCCCGCTACGCGCTCGAAGAGGCCGTGCAGGCCCTGGCCGGCTGGGTGCCGACGGTGGTGGGGATCGCCATACGGGCCGTTCTCTATCGCCTTATCCTGAGCATGTCGGGCTGGGCGGCCATCGAGGCCGGGGTGCGGTTGCGCTTCGCCAACCACATCCGTCTGGGGGAGCGCTCCTACCTCGACCAGGGCGTGTACATCCATGCCTGCCCGGGCGGCGTGACAGTAGGGGCGGGGACCCTGGTCATGCACGGCGCGGTGCTCCACGTTTACAACTTTCGCGGGATTCCGCAGGCCGGCATCCGCATCGGGCGCGACAGCCTCATCGGTGAGTACAACGTGATCCGCGGGCAGGGTGGCGTGACCGTTGGCGACCGCGTCTACACCTCTCCGCTGGTGCAGATTGTGGCCGTCAACCACGTCTTCAGCGACCCGACGCGTCCCTTTGTGGAGCAGGGGATCACGGCCGAGGGGATCGTGATCGAGGACGACGTCTGGGTGGGCTCTGGCGCGGTGATTACCGACGGCGTGTGCGTTGGCCAGGGGGCGGTGATCGCGGCGGGGGCCGTTGTCACCGAGGACGTGCCGGCACATACGGTGGTCGGTGGGGTGCCGGCGCGCGTTCTCTACCCGATCACGGGCGCCGAGCACCGGCCTGGTCGCCCGGTCTTCCTGTAAGCGGCGCTAGGGAATGCTGGAACGGGCAGATGGCAGTGCGCAGTGACCGGCCGAGGCGCCGGTGAGTTGGCAGGAGGGAGCAGCCGTGACCACGCTTTCGGTGGTGGTTCCCGCGTTGAACGAAGAGGCCAGCATCGCGGCGATCATCCAGCGGGTTCTGGCGGCAGCGCCGGCGCTCGTACAGGTCGGCGTAGACACCACGGAGCTGATCGTCGTCGACGATGGCTCGCAGGACGCCACGGCCCAGATCGTGTCGCAATTCCCTGGGGTGCGCCTGATCCAGCATGCCCACAACCGCGGCTATGGCGCGGCGCTCAAGACCGGTTTCTGCGCGGCGTCGGGCGAGCTGGTGGGGTTCCTGGACGCCGACGGCACCTACCCCCCCGAGGAGTTCCCCGCGCTGTGCAGTGAGGTCCTCCGGGGCGCCGACATGGTCGTTGGATCGCGCCGCAGTGGCAGCAAGAGCGAAATGCCCTTCGTGCGGCGCGTGGGCAACCTGCTCTGGTCGAGCCTGGTGTCGCTCTTGGGGAACCACCGCGTGCTGGACCCGGCCAGCGGGATGCGCGTGTTCCGCAAGGACGTGTTCGCCAGCCTATGCCCGCTGCCCGATGGCCTCAACTTTACGCCCGTGATGAGCACCCGGGCGGTCTATGAGGGGCTGCGCACCGTCGAGCTGCCCATCCCCTACGAAGAGCGCGAGGGGCGCTCCAAGCTACATGTGGTGCGTGACGGCACCCGCTTCCTGAGAACGATCCTGTGGACCTCACTGGCCTACAACCCGGCCAGGCTGCTGGCGGGCCTGGGCCTACTGGCCTGCCTGGTGGCGGGGGCCATCGCCGTGGCGCTGGTACTCGTCCGGCTGGGTGGGGTTCGCCATCTGGGGCCAACCGGCGTCGCGACGGTGTTTGTGGCGGTGGTCCTGGGCGTCGCCGGCGTCGACCTGCTGGGCCTGGGGACGACGTTCAACGTCCTCGTGTCGCTCTTTCACCGGCGACCGGTGCGGCAGGGGCTGTTCGGCCACCCGCTGTTTCGCGAGCCGCTGGATCGCCATTTCTGGTGGATCGGGACGATCGCGGCGCTGGCGGGGATCGGCGTCAGCGCGGCGAGCCTGGGCCTGGCCCTGCGCGGTTGGGCCATCGAGCGGCTGTGGCTTTACCTCACGGCGGGGGCCATGCTCATCCTGTTGGGCCTGCAACTCGTCCTGTTCTGGGTGTTGATGCGCGTCCTCGGGGAGCTCAGCC
>JAAZBY010000567.1 GCA_012513595.1 Chloroflexota bacterium | reverse complement strand
GTTGGTGTGGCGCGATTGGCCGGCTCCCGCCCCAGTCACCTGGGGTAAGCCCCGTTGCGGAGTTGCACCGCCACCGGCAAACTCGCCGTATCCTGGTCGGGGCGCGCTATCATCTACCGTCGATCCAACCGCCGCTCAATCGCCATCAACACCCGCGCATACGTGCCCTGCCAGTCGTACCCGGCGTTCGGCCAGTTGTAGCGGACGGACCACGTCAAGTCCTCAGCCGCCGCCTCAGGCGAGGCGTACAGGCCGTCGTGCCCGAGGTCGTGCGCCGCCTGCCGGATGCGAATGCGTAGCCAGTGCGAGGGGGCCAGGACCGGCCCCCACTTGGCGATGCACCGCTCGCGCAGGCTGGGCTCCCGCTCCAGCCGGTCGTACTCGTCGATCTGGTCCAGGTAGGCGTCAACCGCTTGCTCGCTCATATCGGCAACCCCTCCTGGTCGGGCTCGGCGGTTTCGTCGCCCAGTTGCAGAACGATGGCGTTCATCGCGTCCTGGGGTAGTAGCCCCGAGTCGTAAAAGTACTCAAGCGGTCGCCCGAGGCGCTTGGCGAGGAGTTCCTTCGCCTCGCCAAGGGTAAGCCCCAGTTCGTCGGTGACCCGCTGCTTGAACCACTTGGCCTGCTTGGCGTAGGCCTCCATGATCGCCGGGTCGGCCTCTTCATCGTCCAAAATCTCGCCCGTCTCCACGTCCACGGGCAGGTCGCCCGCGTCCTCGACAGGCGCTACGTCCGGCTCGGTGACGCCTAGTTGCTCGCGGCGGGCTACGTCCAGTTGGGCCAGCATCCACTCGGTCTCCGGCTCGATCTTGACGAGCCACTTGGTCACCGTCTGCATCCCGCCCTCTGTGGCGCGTCGGATGCGCTCTTGCCGCCGCTGAAGCACGAACGCGATACCCTGTAGCCCCTTCTCATGGTCGGCGCGCTTGTACATCTCTTCGAGGACCACGCCGATGTGGGCTATGTCGTTGAACGAATGCGTCTCCAGCATCACCAAGCCCATGTAGCCGGCCGCCCACAACTCGGGCAGAATCAGCTCCAGGCGGCCCACCGGCTTGCACCCGTTGCGGTTGGCCCGGTCGTTGGCGAACGGGCAGGGGTACTTGAGTTCCATCTTGGGGTCGTACACGTACTGGCCGTCGTCACCGATCCACTTGACGCAGTACTCGCCATCGCAGCGGTGAATCAGTTTCCCGCCCGCCCACTGTTCCTGCCAGGAGTCAAAGTTCCGGCTCGGCTCGCTGTAGGGCAGGTACACCCGGAGCTGCTGGGGCTGTTCGCCGTACACTTCGGCAAACACGGCCTCGGCTTCCTCGTAGCCTGGCTCGGCGGTGAAGCGAAAGTAGGACAGGTCCGCCCCCGGTCGCTTCTCGCCCTTCTCGCCCCCCTTGCGGAGCTTGGCGATGCGCGGGAAGGCCGCGCGCTTGCTGTCAGCCAATCGTCGAATCGGCATGTCACCCTCCTACCATTGCTTGCAGCTCTGCCGGCAACCCGGCCAGGATTTCCGCCGCGTCGTCTCCCTTCACCACGTCGGGCGCCTCGACGGTGATGGTCACCAGTGGCGCGCCGTCGGTGAGGTAGGTCAACTGCGAGGTCAGGTTGGCCGGCCTCTTCACGTCCTCCAGGTGCAGGCTCACATGGAGCCCGCTCATGTCGCCGCCGGAGCCGTGTCCGGTCATCCGTAAGCGCCCACGAAACTTGACCGTGGTGCTCATTCCTCTCCCTCCTCGTACTCGTTCAGTCCCTCTGCCCAGCACAGTTCGCTCGGCAGGATGTGGCCGTTGTTCTCGTGCGCCTCGTAGGCCGCCCAGGCCGCGTCAATCTCAGCGCGCATCAGCCGCCGTTCGTCCGCGTAGGCCGTGGCGATGCCGATGTCCAGGGTCAGCCCCTGGATGATGTGCCGCACGCCCTGAAGCACGGCCAGCGGTGAGTGTTCGGTTACGGCTAGGTCTGCCAGGATAGAAGCCATGTCGCCCTCCGCTGTGAGGTGTTAGGCCGTCGCCATCTGCTCCCGTAGTGCCTGGAGTTTGGCCGCCAGTTCGTCGCGCTCCCGTTCGGCCTGGCGCACCCTGGCGCGGTACTGGCGCTCGCGCCGCTCCAGGTATTCGTACTCCTCTTGCGCGCTCTTGCTCAGTCGGTCGTTCCACCGATGGCTGGTCATCGCAGCACCTCCACGAACCGGATCACCGCCTCGACGATGGCCGGCGCAAAGTAAACCCAGGCCAGCACCGC
>JAAZBY010000566.1 GCA_012513595.1 Chloroflexota bacterium | reverse complement strand
CGGGTGAGGCTCCGCAGCCCGGCGACGTCATGGACCGGCTGGTCAAGCTGTACGAGGAGATGATCCAGCAAAAGACGGTCGACGACATGCTGGCCAAGGTGCGAGCGGCCGTCAAGATCCATGTGGAAGAGGGCCCCTTTATGCTGGCCGCGGTGAACGGGCTGCCGAGCCTGGTGGTGGCGCGCCCGAACATGCGCAACATCCGCGACATGGCCTACACCGGCTCGTGGGGCACCGGCGCGCCCGGCAGCACGGACCCGCCGATGTACTACTACAAGGTCTGACCTGGGGCGCGCTCGCGCGTAGTGGTTCTCCTCTGAGATGCGTCACTGACGCTGGTCTCACCAGCCAGCGTCAGTGACTGTAACGGGTGGCGGAGGGCGAGGGTGGGTGCCTTTATCGTCCGGCGGCTGCTGCACACGCTCCCATTGCTGCTGGTGATCTCGGTGGCGGTGTTCGCCGTGATCTCACTGCCCCCTGGCGACTATCTGAGCGTCTACATCGCCCAGCTGGAGGCCCAGGGGAACATGACCGCCCGCCAGGAGGTGGCCGGGCTCCGCGAGCGGTACGGGCTGGACAAGCCGGTCTACGTCCAGTACTGGAAGTGGATCAGCAGGTTCGTCCAGGGGGACATGGGGCAGTCGTTCGACTACAACCTGCCCGTGGCGCAGATGATCGGCCAGAACATCCTCCTGACGGTGGTGCTTTCGCTGCTTACGATGGCGGTCTCCTGGCTGGTGGCGATTCCCATCGGCGTCTATTCCGCCACCCATCAGTACTCTATTGGCGATCAGGTGCTGACCGTTCTGAGCTTCGTGGGGTTGGCCACGCCGAACTTTTTGCTGGCGCTGATCCTGCTGGTGGTGTCGGTCTATCTGTTCAACACGTCGATCGGCGGGCTCTACTCACCCGGGATGGACGAGGCGCCCTGGGGGCTGGTCAAGCTGTGGGACCTGGCCAAGCATCTGTGGCTGCCGGTGTTCCTCGTCGGGATGGGGAGCACCGGCTCGCTGGTGCGGATCATGCGCGGGAACCTGCTCGACGTTCTCGGGCAGCAGTACGTGATGTCGGCGCGGGGGCGCGGGCTGCGGGAGAGCGTGGTGGTGTGGAAGCACGCCGTGCGCATGGCGATTAACCCTTTGGTGAGCATGCTGGGCATGTCGTTCCCGAACATCATCTCGGGCTCGATCATCGTGGCGATCGTGCTCAACCTGCCCGTCACGGGGCCCATGCTGTACCGCGCGCTGCGCACTCAGGACATGTACCTGGCGGGGAGCTACCTCATGCTGCTCAGCGTCATGCTCATTGTCGGGAACTTTCTGGCGGACCTGGCCCTGGCCTGGGTCGATCCGCGCATCACCTATGAATAGGGCTATGAGGCGGGTGGGCGACGATGGCCAAAGATGAGAACCAGGACCTCAACGGCATCGCGGCGAACCAGGCCCCCGAGGGGGGCGAGGCCGCTGCCGAGTTCGCGGCGCCCGCGGCGGTGGACTGGTCACGCCTGAGCCAGCCGCAGCTGATCTGGAGGCGGTTCCGCGCCAGCCGGCTGGCCATGACGGGCGGCGTCCTCACGCTGCTGTTTTATGCCTGCGCGGTATTTGGGGGTTTCGTCTCTCCCTATGGCCTGCACACGCGCTTCACCGACCACATCTACTGCCCGCCGATGCGGCTGCACTTGCGCGACGCGGCGGGGAACTGGTCACTGCGGCCCTTTGTGTATGGCTACGTGCAGCGCATGGACCCCAACACCTTTGAGATCACCTACGTGGCCGATACCACCGTCCGCTACCCGATACGGTTCTTTGTGCCTGGCGACGCGTATACGGTACTCGGGATCGTACACGGCTCGGTGCATCTCTTTGGCATCGAGCAGGGCGTCCCGCTCTTTCTGGCCGGGTCTGACCGGCAAGGCCGGGACATGCTGTCGCGGATGATCCTGGGGTCGCAGGTATCGCTATCGGTGGGGCTGCTGGGCGTGGTGTTCGGGATTGGGCTGGGCTCAGTGCTCGGGACCGTGTCGGGGTATTACGGGGGGCTGATAGACGACCTGATGCAGCGCTTCTCCGAAGTGCTGATGTCGATCCCCCGCGTTCCCCTGTGGATGGCGTTGGCGGCGATCCTGCCGGTGGACTGGTCGCCGATCCGGGTGTACTTTGGCATCACGGTCATCCTGGCGTTGATCGACTGGGGGGGCCTGGCGCGCCAGCTGCGCGGGAGAACCCTGGCCCTGCGCGAGGAGGTCTACACCCTGGCCGCTCGGTCGGCCGGGGCCTCCGACTGGTGGATCATCCGCAAGCATCTGATCCCCAACAACGCCAGCCATATCATCGTGGTTGGGACGCTGGCGATCCCGGGGATGATCCTCGGAGAGACGGCCCTCTCGTTCCTGGGGCTGGGCATCCGCCCGCCGATGACCTCCTGGGGGGTGCTCTTGCAGGAGGCGCAGAACGTGCGTACCATTGTCCTGAACCCCTGGCTGATCATCCCGGCAGCGCTGGTGATCGCCGCAGTGTTGGCCTTTAACTTTCTCGGGGATGGCCTGCGCGACGCGGTGAGCCCCTTCAGCAAGTAGGGCGAGACGGCCCTGGGACGGGTGGCGCCGGCGGCGAGGAGTGCCGCGGGCGCCTGAGGCGTGGCGAATCGCTCGCCGGAACGCGACGTGACGGTCCGGCGTTCTTGTGAGGGAATGGTGCCATGCGACGCGTCGGCCTAGTGGCGTTGACGATCGTGCTGCTGTTCATCTCGGCCGGCCTGGGGCTGCTGGCGGCGAACCAGGTCTATGAGGCGTCACGGTTGCTGTCGGCCGTGGTGGTGCCGATGAACCCGATGGACGCCACGGGGTGGCAGCGGGCCGTCGTGCTGTTGCCGCGCCTGATGCTGCTAGTGCTCCTCTTTGCCTGGCTTGGGGCGGTGATGGTCTGGATGCACCGCTACACCCAGCGCGCCGCAGAGCCGCGGCGGCTGTGGGCCATGTTTGCCCGCGTCACCCTGGTGGAGCTGGCGTTGGCGGCCGCCGGCTGGCTGGTCCGCTTCGGGCTGCCGCGCCTGGCTGGGTAGGCCCTGGCTCTCTACGGCAGGCAGGCTTTGGGGAACTTGGCCATCACCGTGTAGCAGGGGTCGACCACGTTG
>JAAZBY010000565.1 GCA_012513595.1 Chloroflexota bacterium | reverse complement strand
GGATTGGCTGTGGCCGCGGTCTGCCCCAGAGCGCGAGGGGCGCTCCATGACGTTCGACGAGCTGGCGCAGGCGCTGTCGGGGCCGCAAACGGCGACGGGGCGGCGCGTGTCCACCGAGGGGGCGCTGCAGCAGGTGACGGTGTTCGCCTGCGTGCGGCTGATCGCGGAATCGATCGGCATGCTGCCGCTCATTCTGTACCGACGCGTGGAGCCGCGCGGCAAGCAGCGGGCGACCGACCACCCCCTCTACACCATCCTCCATGCCCTTCCGAACCCGGAGCTAACTGCGGCTGAACTGCTGGAGACCATGGCGGGACATCTGGCGCTATGGGGCAACGCCTATTGCGAGATCGAGTATGACAACGCGGGACGGCGCCGGGCGCTGTGGCCGCTGCGGCCGGACCGGATGACGGTCGAGGTGAACGAGGCGAACGAGCGGGAGTACACCTATCAGCTGCCGGCTGGCGGGACGGTGCTGCTCGACCGCTATCGCGTGTGGCACGTGCGGGGATGGGGCACCGAGGCATGGGTGGGCAAGAGCCCCGTGGCGCTGGCGCGAGAGTCCATCGGGCTGAGCATAGCGACGGAGGAGTTTGGCTCGCGGTTCTTTGGCAACGACTCGCGCCCGGGCGGGATCCTGACGACGGCGGGCAAGCTGTCCAAGGAAGGCGCGGAGCGAATGAAGGCGCGCTGGCAGAAGGCGCACGGCGGGTTGACGAACGCGCACCGGGTGGCGGTGCTCGAGGAGGGGCTGACGTGGCAGGCGGTGGGGATTCCGCCGGAGGATGCCCAGTTCCTCGAGACGCGCAAGTTCCAGGAGGCGCAGATTTGCCAGGTGTACCGCGTGCCGCCCCACATGATCGGTATCACGGACCGGTCGACGAGCTGGGGGACGGGAATCGAGCAGCAGGGGATCGGGTTCGTGACGTTTACGCTGATGCCCTACCTGGTGCGCATCGCGCAGTCGGTGAGCAGGGACCTGATGACGGCCATCGAGCGGCGGCTGCTGTTTGCCGAGTTCCTGACGGCGGCGCTGGAGCGCGGCGACCTGAAGGCGCGCTATGAGGCGTACAACACGGGGCGGACGGGCGGCTGGCTGAGCGTGAATGATATTCGTGAGCTGGAGAACATGAACCCGGTGGATGGCGGCGACGGGTATCTGCAGCCGCTCAACATGACGGAGCTGGGCGACGCTGGGGACCCGGCTGCGGGAGGGGCGAACGATGGCCAAGGGTAAGATCGAGCGGCGGGTCGTACCGTTCACCGAGTTCGAGCTGCGGGCGGACGGCAAGGACGGCGCTACGGAGCTGGTGGGCTATGCCGCAGTGTTCAACCAAGAGACGGTGATCGCGTCGTGGTGGAGCGAGTGGCGCGAGGAGGTCTCGCCGGGGGCGTACAGCAAGACGCTCCAGGAGGGGGATATTCGGGCGTTGTGGAATCACGACCCGAACATCGTCCTGGGGCGCAACAAGGCGGGCACGCTGGACCTATCCGAGGATGACCATGGGCTGCACAGCGTGATCCGGCCACCCGACAACGCGTGGGGCCGGCCGGTGCTCGACGCCGTGGAGCGCGGGGATGTGACGGGGATGTCGATCACGTTCCGCGTGGTGAAGCAAGAGATGTGGTACCCGCCCAAGGGGAGCGAGGAGCTGCCCAAGCGGACGATCAAAGAGGCGCAGCTGTTCGACGTGTCGCCGGTGACGTATCCGGCGTTCGAGCAGACCGAGATCTCGGCGCGGTCGCTGCCCGAGGCGGTGATCGAGGAGGACGTGCTGCTGCGCGCCGGCGCGCTGTTCCGGCGGGCGCAGATGGGGATGGTGCTAACGGCCGAGGAGCGGCGAGTCATCGCCGAGGCCGTGCGCATGATGAGCGGGCTCGAGGAGCCGGGGGCCCAGGGGGCCGACCACTCTTCCGGGGCGACGGATGGCGAGCCGCGTGACGGGGAGATCGTCGTCGCGCACTCGGCGGACGCGCGGGCGCGCATGTTGCGGCTGATGCGGATGCAGATGGAAATGAGTGCAGGAGGGGTGAGATGACGCTCGTAGAGCTGTTGGAGAGGCGCGCCGCGATCCATCAGGCGATGGAGGCGCTGGACGAGAAGGCGCGCGGCGAGAGCCGCGACCTGAACGATGAGGAGCGGGCGGAGTGGGATCGGCTGGACGGCGAGTTCGGGTCGCTGTCGAGCCAGATCGAGCGGGCCCAGACGATGGAGGCGCGCCGGCAGGCGCTCACGGCGAGCGCCGGCACGGTGGTGGGGGCGCGGGGTGGCGAGAGCCGCCAGGCGCCGGCGGTGCTCAAGATCGGCCTAGGCGACACGGAGGAGCGGGCGATCTGCCACTATATCCGGACGGGCGACGCGGGCGGCCTGCGCACGGTGGCGCTCGACGGCGACGCGGAGTCTCGAGGCTACAACAACACGGACATGAACGAGGCGACCGACGCCGACGGCGCCGTGCTCGTGCCCACGCCGATGCTGCAGACGATCATTGCCAGGCGCGACGAACGGTTCCTGGGGCCGCGGCTGGGGATCATGCGGGTGCCGGGCAAGGGGACGACGGTGCGCGTGCCGTTCGATGACGAGGACGACCTGGAGTTCGCGGCGGTCACTGAGGGCTCGACGATCAACCGGGACGCGCCGGCGGTCGATGACAAGGCACTCACGCTGGTCAAGTACGCCAAGTACATCGAGCCGACGTGGGAGCTGTTGCGCGATGAGGACGCCAACCTGATGGCCTTTGTGAACAACTGGGTCGCCAGGGGGTGGGCCTACACGCTCAACAAGCTGCTGGTCACTGAGGCGGTGGCGAACGGCACGGCGGGCCTGACGCTCGACGGGTCGGCGGCCATCGCGGCGGCAGAGATCCCGGAGCTCGTGGGCAAGTTGCCCGCCGAGTACCAGGACCAAGCGCAGTGGATCATGCACCAGACGACCTGGGCGTACATCCAGGGGTTGTCGGGCGACAGTTTCCACTTTGCGCCGACGCCGGGCGCCACGAACCGGGAGCTGTGGGGGTTCCCGCTGAATCTATGCTCGAACGTGACGGCCTATCAGCCCAGCGCCAAGAGCATGATCTTTGGGAACTTTGACTTTATGGGCTGGCGCGAGGGGTTCGGGTTGCAGATGCTGCGCGACCCCTACACGAGCGCCGGCAGCGGCAAGCTCAAACTCTGGTTTTATTTCGACGCGGCGTTCGGGGTGCTGCAGGCGGAGGCGATCCAGTACGCGACGCACCCGTCGGGGTGATAGCGGCGCGGTGATAGCGGGGGCGGGGCAATCCCCCGCCCCCGAGGGGTGAAGCATGCGCGTGCTGGCGGTGACGCCGACCTATGAAGATCGAATGCGGCCCGAGATGCGCGCCTCGGTGGAGGCGCTGGACCTCGAGGGGCTCGACCTCACCTGGATGGTGATCGACGAGCAGCCCTATCCGGCGCCCGACCATCGGAACGTGCTGCATATGTATCGCAAGGCGCGCAAGCGGGCGCTGGCCGGGCGGTACGATGTGATGTGGACCATCGAGCACGACATGGTGTTGCCGCGGGACGCGGCCCAGCACCTGAACGCCACGCCGGGCGACGTGGTGTACGGCGTCTATCTGATCCGCTTCGGGACGGAGGTGCTGAACGTGTTTCGGTACCTCGACGATGCGCAGATGGGCGAGTCGCTGAGCCTGGATCGGGAGGCCCTCGACGACGCCCTCGCGCACACGGTGGTGCGGGTGAGCGGGACGGGCTGGGGGTGCACGTGGATCCGGCGCGAGGCGCTCAAGGCGATCACGTTCCCGGAGCGGTACGCGGACAATCCGCCCTTCGATATCGGCTTTTCGCACCTGTGCCTGCGGCATGGTCTGCGGATGTATGCCAACCTGCGCGTGCAGTGCGGGCACATCAAGGGAGAGGAAACGCTGTGGCCGGCCGAGGTCCATCGCGAGGTGGAGTATGGCGATCACACCTGGCTGATCGACGGCCAGCAGATTCGCGCGTACCGGCTGAAAGCGGGGGCAGCGCCAGACCCGGGCGCGGCGTGGGTGGGGTTGCGCGGGCCGGGTACGGTGCACGTCCGGGCGCTGCAGAACGTGGTCGCCAAGATCGGGGCCGAGAGTCGGAGGTTGCGGATGGGGCAGGAGTACGACGTGCCGGCGGCGGACGCCGTGCACCTGATCCGCGGCGGATATGCGGCGGAGGTGGCCGGTGTTTCTTGAGGTTCTGACGCGCACGATCCCCCAGCGGGCGGCTCTGCTGGCGCGCTGCCAGGAG
>JAAZBY010000059.1 GCA_012513595.1 Chloroflexota bacterium | reverse complement strand
GGATGCCTCCGAGGCTGACGCGCACGAACTTGCGCCCCAGGGCCTCGGCGATCGACTTGCCCAGCGAGGTCTTGCCCGTGCCCGGTGGGCCGACGAAGCAGAGGATCGGGTTCTTCATCTTTTCGGCGGCCAGCCGGTGCACGGCGATGTGCTCCAGGATGCGCTCTTTGGCCTTGGGCAGCCCGTAGTGGCTTTCCTCGAGCACCTTGCCGGCCTGGGTGATGTCCAGCGAGTCCTCGGTGGCGTTCTCCCAGGGGAGTTCCAGGATCCAATCCAGGTAGGTGCGGATCACGGCAACCTCGGGCGCCGAAGGGGGCATGGTCGCCAGGCGCGACAGCTCCTTCTCGGCCTTTTCGCGCACCTCGTCGGGGAGCTTGGTCTCGGCCAGCTGCGCCTTGAGCGCGGCAACCTCCTGCAGGTGTGGGTCCCCCTCACCCAGCTCGTTCTGGATGACGCGCATCTGCTCACGCAGGAAATACTCGCGCTGGCTCTTGTCCACCTCTTGCTGGACCTGGGAGTGGATGCGGTTCTCCAGCTCCAGGACGTCCAGCTCGGAAGCGAGCATGATGCTCAGGCGCTGCAGCCGCTCGGTGCAGTCGGCCACCTCGAGGATCTCCTGGCGCCGCGCGACGTCGAGCTCCAGGAGGGAGGCGATCAGGTCGGCGAGGTCACCGGGCTCCTCGGCGTTCATGGCCGCCACGTAAGCATCTTCGGGGATGCTACGGCTCAGCTGCATCACCTTCTCAAACAGCGCCAGCACCGCGCGCATCAGCGCGTCGGTCGAGAGGCCGGTGACGACGGTCTCTTCCACCGGGGTGACGGTGGCGCGCAGGTAGGGGTCCACCTGGCCAAACCCGGCCAGCCGCACGCGGCGCTGGCCCTGTACCCAGACGTTGATGCTGCCGTCCGGCATGCGCAGCTTGCGTGCCACGGTGACCTCGGTACCCACCTCGTGGAGCTCCTGCGGCTCGGGGTCCTCGATCTCTTCGTCCCGCTGGGTGACGACGACGAGGCGCGCGTCATCCTCGTCGAGCGCCGCCTCGATGGCGCGGATAGAGCGGTCTCGTCCCACAAAGAGGGGGGCCACCATGTGCGGGAATATGACCGTGTCGCGCAATGGCAGCACAGGAAAGTCGTGCACCGTATAGTCCTCGCTGGGCGTGTCGTGTTGCTCATCGAACCAGTCGCCAGGCATTCCTGCGCTGGTGGAAATCTGACTTGCCATGCGGCCTACTGCCTCCGAATCAAAGTGGCGGGACTATAGCATACCGACAGGGAGACAACAAACTTGGGTGGGCCAGCCCTGTCGCGCGCCGGGGCCAGCGGCGCGTGTGCGCATGCCAGGTGCGCCAGGCCATGCTATCCCGTGGATATTACATAATAGACTGCATCGGGCAGTCCGCCAAATACTCACTGCTCCCTCACTCGCCCAACAGCCGGGTGAGGATATGCACCGCGGCGGCCTTGTCGAGCGGGGTGTTGTTGCTCCCGCACTTGGGTGACTGCACGCAGGCCGGGCATCCCTCCGTACAGGGGCAGCCTCGCACCAGGTCGCGCGTGCGCCGCCAGAGGTCCTCCACGACGGCGAAGCCCTGCCGCGCAATGCCCACGCCCCCCGGGTGCCCGTCGTAGATGAACACATGCGCCTGCCCGGTATCGGGGTGGGCGGGCGAGGAGAGCCCGCCGATATCGTCCCGGTCACACATGGCAAAGAGGGGCAACATGCCGATGCAGGCGTGTTCGACGGCGTGCAGCCCGCCGGCCAGGTCCAGCCCGAGGGAGGTCACCTCCGCCTCGATCTCCGGCGGGACGTGGAACCAGAGCCCCTCGGTCACGTACTCCT
>JAAZBY010000564.1 GCA_012513595.1 Chloroflexota bacterium | reverse complement strand
TGATGTGGTGGCAGTTCCGCAAGCACCGCGCCGCCCAGCTGGCGCTGGTGATCCTGGCGATCATGTACGCCACGGCGCTCCTTGCCGAGCCCCTCTCTGCCTATGGCGGCACCGAACGCTTTGCCGGCTATGAGAACGTGCCACCGACGCGGATCCACTTTTTCAAGGATGGGAAGCTACAGCGGCCCTTCATCTATGGCCTCACGCGGACGATCGACAAGGAGACGGTCAAGGTCGTCTATGTAGAGGATACGAGCCAGGCCTACCCGATCCGCTTCCTGCCCAAGGGCACGCCCTACCGGATGTACGGCCTCATTACGGGCAGCCGCCGCCTGTTTTGCACCGACGGGCCGCCCGTCTTTATCTTTGGCTCCGACCAGCTCGGGCGCGACGTGTACTCCCGCTGCCTGGTCGGCTCGCGCATCTCCCTCTTTATCGGGTTCGGCGGCGTGCTGCTCACCTTCGTGTTCGGCATCAGCCTGGGGGGCATCTCGGGGTATGTGGGCGGGGTCATCGACGAGGTCATCATGCGGGTGGTCGACTTTATGGTTTCCATCCCGCAGATCCCGCTGTGGATGGCGCTGGCGGGCGCCGTGCCGCGTGACTGGCCGGTGATCCGCACCTACTTTGCCATCACGCTGATCCTGTCGATCGTCGGGTGGGGCGGGCTGGCGCGCACGGTGCGGGGCAAGCTACTCTCGCTGCGCGAGGAAGACTATGTCATGGCGGCGCGGGTGTACGGCGCGTCGCCGCGGCGACTCATCTTTCGCTACCTGCTGCCCAACTTTATGAGCTACCTGCTGGTGAACGTGACCATCTCGATTCCCTCGATGATCCTCGGCGAGACGTCGCTGAGCTTCCTGGGGTTGGGCATCCAGCCGCCAGCCATCAGCTGGGGCGCCCTGCTGAGAGACGTGCAGCAGCTCGCCGTCGTCGCACAGCGCCCCTGGCAGATGATTCCCGGAGCGTTCGTCGTCGTCGCCGTGCTGATGTTCAACTTTATCGGCGACGGCCTGCGCGACGCGGCCGATCCGTACGCCAGACTGTAGCGGGCCTGTCGGTAGGCCGGCCTGGGAGGCACGAACAGCCAGCACGCACGAAGGACATAAACGACCATGGTTGAGCGCAAGACTCTGCTGGAGGTCAAGGGCCTGCGGACGTACTTTCCCCTCGATGAGGGACTAGTGCGAGCGGTCGATGGCGCCGAGTTTGAGATCAAACAGGGCCAGACCCTCGCCGTCGTGGGAGAGAGCGGGTGCGGCAAGAGCGTCACGGCGCAGTCGATCCTGAGGATTGTGCCCCCTCCCGGGCGCATCGTGGAGGGGGCACTGTTGTACCATCGCTATACCCGGGATGGCAGCACGGGCTCCGAGGCGGAGATCATCGACCTGGCCAAGCTGGACCCCAAGGGGCGCGAGATCCGCAGCGTCCGTGGCAACGAGATCGCTATGGTGTTTCAGGAGCCGATGATCTCCCTTTCGCCGGTGCATACGATCGGCAACCAGATCATGGAGTCGATCCTGCTGCACCAGCGCGTCTCCAAGGCGGAGGCGCGGGAGATGGCGACGGACATGCTGCAGCGCGTGGGGATGCCCAAGCCCTCCCAGACGGTCGATAGCTACCCCTTTGAGCTGAGCGGCGGGATGCGGCAGCGCGGCATGATCGCCATGGCCCTGGCCTGCCACCCGCGGCTGCTCATCGCCGATGAGCCCACGACGGCCCTCGACGTGACCACCGAGGCGCAGATCCTGGACCTGCTGCGCCAGCTCCAGGAAGAGCTGCAGATGGCCATTCTGTACATCACCCACAACTTAGGCGTCGTCGCCGAAATGGCCGACGAGGCCGTGGTGATGTACCTGGGCAAGGTGGTCGAACGGGCCGACGTCAATGCCATCTTTTATGAGCCGTTGCATCCGTACACCGCTGCCCTGCTGCGCTCGATCCCGCGGATCACCGAGACGCGCAAACACACGCTGGAGGTGATCAAGGGCATGGTGCCGGATCCCTACAACCTGCCCAGCGGGTGCCCGTTCCACCCGCGCTGCCTGAGCGCCAGGGAAGAGTGCGCCAGCGTCGAGCCGCCCTGGGTAGAGTGTACGCCGGGGCACTGGGTCCGGTGTGTGCTGTACTAGCGCCTCAGGGGCCATGCGGCGCGAGGGCCACAGACACGTGAGGGATAGCCAGATGTCGGTGAACAGCGACACGCGCCTGCTCTACGTTACCGAGCTGAAAAAGTACTACCCGATCAAGCGAGGCTTTCTGCGCAAGACGGTCGGCCATGTGAAGGCCGTCGACGGCGTGTCGTTCTACGTCAACGAGGGCGAGGCGCTGGGCCTGGTGGGGGAGAGCGGCTGCGGCAAGACCTCCACCGGGCGCTGCATCCTGCGCGCCATCGAGCCGAGCGAGGGCGAGATCCTGTTCCGCGACAAGGACGCCGGCTGGGTGAACGTGCGCGAGCTGCCGGAGGCGGAGCTGCACCGCGTCCGCCAGCACATGCAGATCATCTTCCAGGACCCCTACACCTCGCTGAACCCGCGCATGACGGTGCTCCAGCTGGTGGGCGAACCGATGATCATCAACTGGGGCCTCAAGGGCAAGGCGCTGGAGGACCGGGTGGCGCAGCTCGTGCAGGCGGTGGGCCTGCGCCCCGAGTATCTGCGCAGGTACCCACACTCGTTCAGCGGCGGGCAGAGGCAGCGGATCGGCGTGGCGCGCGCCCTGGCGCTGAACCCGCAGTTCATCGTCTGCGATGAGCCCGTGTCGGCATTGGACGTCTCGGTGCAGGCCCAGATCCTAAACTTGCTCCGCGAACTGCAGGAAGAGTACAGTCTGACCTACCTGTTCGTGGCCCACGATCTGAGCGTGGTGCGGCACATGGCCGATCGGGTGGCCGTGATGTACGTGGGCAAGATCGTGGAGATGGCCGAGACGCAGGACCTGTTCGAGCGGCCCAGGCACCCGTACACCGAGGCGCTGATGTCGGCAGTGCCCAGGCCCGACCCCAAGGCCGCCGAGGCCAAGCGCCGCATCGTGTTGACCGGCGAAGTGGCCGACCCGGCCAACCCGCCCAGCGGCTGCTACTTTCACCCCAGGTGCCGGTATGCGGTCAGTATCTGCACGGCGGAGGCGCCGCCCTTCCGCGAGGTGAGCGACGGGCACTTTGCGGCCTGCCACCGTGCCGACGAGCTATCCCTCGCCGGCGTGTAGCCACAGCGCGGCCGTGTGGGGCCGCGCCCATGTTACGCTGGCGATGCATCACAGGAGGAAGATGATGACCGACGCAGAACGACCCCTCGCGCGCAGCGTGGAGCTGCCGGAATGGCTGGCCGCGCGGCTGGCGCGGGTGGCCCAGAGCCAGGGGATCACCCTGGCGCAGGCCGCGGAGTACCTGCTCCGCCGCGGGCTGGAGCAGTTCGAGATGCCTCCCGCCATCCGCGAGGGGACGGCCCAGCGCGCCGGCGCCGGGCGCGATCCGCGGCTGGACTGGTGGCGCGAGGCGCGCTTTGGCCTGTTCATCCACTGGGGGCTGTATGCCCTGCCGGCCGGCGAGTGGCGCGGGGAGCGCATCCCGGGGATCGGCGAGTGGATCATGTACCGGGCGCGCATCCCCGTGCGCGAGTACGAGGCGCTGGCCAAGGACTTTAACCCGGTGCATTTCAACGCGGCGGAGTGGGTGTCGCTCGCCAAGCGGGCCGGGCTTAAGTACATCACCATTACCGCCAAGCACCACGACGGGTTCTGCATGTTCGACACGGCGCTGACCGACTACAACATCGTCAAGGCCACGCCGTTCGGCCGCGACCCCATGAAGGAGCTGGCCGCCGAGTGCCAGAAGCAGGGGCTGCGCCTGTGCTTCTATTACTCGCAGACGCAGGACTGGCACCACCCCAATGGCGACGGGAACGACTGGGACTTTGACCCGGGGGCCAAGGACTTTGCCGGCTACCTCAGGAACTATGTGCAGCCGCAGGTGCGCGAACTGCTCACCCAGTACGGCCCGATCGGCCTGATCTGGTTCGACACGCCCAAGGGGATCACGCCGGAGCAGTCACGCGAGCTGCTCGACCTGGTGCACTCGCTGCAGCCGGATTGCCTGGTGAGCGGCCGGCTGGGCAACGCCCTCGGCGACTATGCCCAGGCGGGGGACAATCGCATCCCCGAGGCGGCCGTGGCCAGCGATTGGGAGACCCCGGCCACCATCAACGACACCTGGGGCTTCAAGTGGTACGACGAGAACTGGAAGTCCGTGCCGGACCTGGTGCACAAGCTGGTGGACATTGTCAGCAAGGGCGGCAACTATTTGCTGAACGTGGGCCCGACGGCCGAGGGCGCCATCCCGCAGGCCAGCGTCGACCGGCTGCTGGCCATGGGGCGCTGGCTGGACGTGAACGGCGAGGCGATCTATGGCACGCGGCCGGGGCCGGTGCAGGGGCAGGAGGGCTACCGCAGCACGCGCAAGGGCAACGTGGTGTACCTGCACGTGCTCGAATGGCCGCATGACGGCCGAATCGCGGTGCGGGGCGTCAGCGAGCGGGTGCGCGCCGCGGCAGTGCTCGGCGCGCCGCAGGCGGGGGCGCTGGCCTGCCACCAGGAGGGGGACGCGCTGACCATCCTGGGCCCCGGCGCCGCGCCGGACCCCGTGGCCACGGTCATCGCGCTCAGCCTGGCCGAGTAGGGCGCGCGCCGGCCGGCACCGGCCAGTGACGCAAACCAGAGGCACAGGCCCGCATCATCGCGGGCCTGTGCCTCGCGCTGTGCGCCGTTAGCCGCGGAGGAGGCCCGCCTCGGCCAGGAGGGCGGTGGCCTCGTCCGCCAGGGATAGGAAGAAGGGGAACAGGGCGGCCATGGTGGGGGCTAGCGACCCCTCACGTAGGCCGAGCGTCGCCTCCATCTCGGCCATGGCGGGCGGATCGCCGAGGAGCGGCAGCAGGAAGCGGGTCGTCCCCAGGGTGTAGCGCAGGCCGGCCACGCCCACATAGCCCGCCCGGGCCAGCGGCGCGCTCCGATGCCAGCCCGCCTCCTGCAGGCCGGCCAGGTAGCCGTCGAAAACGGCCCGCGCGAGGGCGGGCGCCTCACCCGCCGGCAGGAGCCCCTCGGTGAGGGGGGCGCCCAGGAGGGGGGCGGCGTCGGCCCCCAGCGGCCCCGGGCCGAGGAACTGCCAGTCGAGCAGGACGGTCTCCTCGTGCGCCTCACGCCGGGCCATGATCAGGTTGCCCGGGTGGGCGTCAAAGTGACATAACGTGGCGGGCAGGCGGGCCAGCGCCTCGAGCAGCGGCCCGCGGCGGCCCCACAGGTCCAGGATGCGCTCGCTTACCGCCGGCGAGTAGGCACGCAAGACCGGCGCCTGGCGCTTCCACTCGGCCAGGCGCGCGATGGCCGCGGCGTTGGCCTCGATCCAGCCGTCCAGCCACCGCTTGGAGAGGTAGGGCCGCGCGGGGAAGGGCGCGCCAACCAGGTAGCCGCCGTTCCAGCGCCCCAGGTGCCGCGCGGCCAGGGCCAGGCGCGCGACGCCCCAGCGCTCCGGTGCGGGCGGCAGCACGTCCTCCAGCCAGAGGAAGGCGGAGCCGTCGGCCCGCTCCTGCACCCAGTAGCAGCGCGGCGCGCGCAGGCCGGCCGGCAGCGCGTCCAGCAGGCCCGAGCGGTAGACGCGCACCTCGCGCCGCTCCTCCGGGGTGGCCTTGGGGGGCACCACCTTGAGGATGGCCGTCCAGGCCTCCCCTTCGCCCGTGCCTGGGGCCACGCGCAGGCGGTAGATGCGCGTGGCGGGCTGCAGGCGTGAGAGGACGGGCTCCAGCGCCCAAGCGGAGCGCACCCTCCCGGCCGGCCGGCCGAGCACGCGCTGGGCCAGCCGGCGGACGGTGGCGTCATCAAAGGACGGCAACACGGCAGCGGGCGCGGCGCCGGGCCGCGGACGGGCGCTCACCGGTCCCAGCGCCGGTCGGGCTGGTAGAAGCCCAGGACGGGCGCGTTCCACTCGTCGGTGGGCTCAAAGAGGCCGCCGCTGCGCAGGTTCTCCCGGATGGCGTCGAGGTTCAGGTCCACCCCCAGCCCCGGCTTTTCGGGGACGCGCACATAGCCCTCCTCCATCAGCGGCTCGTCGAGCCCGGTGACCAGGTCCTTCCAGAAGGGCAGGTCGAGGGCGTGGTTCTCCAGGGCGATAAAGGACGGAATGGCCGCCGCGCAGTGCAGGTTGGCCATGAAGGCGATCGGCGAGCCGGCGAAATGCAGCACCGTCGGCAGGCCGTGCGCCTCGGCGAAATCGGCGATGCGCTTGGTCTCTAGCATGCCGCCGGCGGTGAGGAGGTCGGGCTGGATGATGTCGATGGCGCGCTGGGTGATCATCTCGCGCCAGCCGTCGAGGAGGTAGATGTCCTCGCCGTTCAGGGTGGGGACGTTGATGGCCCGCGTCACCAGGCGGTTGGCCTCCACGTCCTGCCAGGGCATGAGGTCCTCCATCCAGGCCAGGCCCAGCGGCTCGAGCGCCTGGCCCAGGCGGATGGCGTCATCGATGGTGACGGGGCCAAAATGATCGACGGCCAGGGGCACGTCCCAGCCGATCGCCCCGCGGACGGCGGAGGCGATCTCGACGTAGCGGGCGATCCCGGCGGGGGTGAGCTGCGTGCCGACCGCGGCCCCGCGCGCCACGTAGCGCTTGCCCAGCGGGTACTCGTAGCGCGTGGGCGAACCGGCCACGCCGCCCGGCACCCACCCGTCGAGGACGCGCATGCCCACGTCGATCTTGATAAAGGTGAGCCCCAGGGCCAGGCGCCCCTTGACCCGCTCGACGTATCCCTCCGGCGTCGGCGCGGAGGGGGTGGGCGTGTCGGCATAGATGCGGATGCGATCGCGGTACTTGCCGCCCAGGAACTGGTAGCAGGG
>JAAZBY010000563.1 GCA_012513595.1 Chloroflexota bacterium | reverse complement strand
CCCAGGTTGTGCGTGATGAACATGATGGTCATGCCGATCTCGCCCTGCAGCTCGCGCATCAGGTCGAGGATCTCCGCCTCGGTAGTCACGTCGAGCGCTGTGGTCGGCTCATCGGCGATCAGGATCTCTGGCGTACAGGAGAGGCCCATGACGATCATGGCCCGCTGCCGCATGCCGCCCGATAGCTCGTGGGGGTACTGCGTCACCGTTCGGGCCGGGTTCGGCATGCCGACGCGCCTCAAGATGTTCACGGCACGCTCGCGGGCCTGATCGAAGGGCAGGCCCTGATGGAGCTGGATCGCCTCCATGATCTGGTTCCCGACGGTGTACGAGGGGTTCAGCGACGTCATCGGTTCCTGAAAGATCATGGCGATCTCACCGCCGCGGATGGACCGTATCTCGTCGCCCATCGGGTCAAGCGTGGTCAGGTCGACGGCGTTGGCCGAGGCCTGCCCCGCGTCACCCCGGTGGAAGTATATCTCGCCCGAAACGATGCGGCCCGGCTTGGGCACCAGCCGCATGACGGACAGGGCGGTCACGCTCTTGCCGCAACCGGATTCGCCCAC
This sequence comes from Chloroflexota bacterium, assembly GCA_012513595.1. The sequence continues at coordinate 1,647 of JAAZBY010000563.1, read as the reverse complement.
TACGCCCATCACCTTGCCGGCCGGCACCTGCAGGCTCACGCCGTTCAGTGCCCGCGAGACGCCCAGATCGGTGAAAAAGTAGGTGTGCAGGTCGCGAATATCCAGCACAACGCCGTCGGGCTTGGCCTTTCCCTGTTGGTTCTTCACGGTAATGTCGGCTCCTTGTGCTAGATCGAGTAGGGATCGACGGCGTCGCGCAGGCCATCGCCCAGGAAGCTAAAGAACAACACCGTCAACACCACGGCCAGGCCGGGAATCAACAGCCAGGGATGCTCGATGATCACCGGCACCTGCTGGGCGTCACGGAGCAGCGCTCCCCACGAGACCAGAGGGGGCAGAATGCCCAGCCCCAGGAAGCTCAGGCTGGTCTCACCCAGGATCATGCCGGGAATGGCCAGCGCCGCCACCACGATGATGTGGCTGGCCGCGTTGGGCATCATGTAGACAAAGATGATGCGCGCATCGCTGGCGCCAGCCGCCAGCGCGGCCTGCACAAAGTCAGCGCTGCGATAGGCCATCACCTTGGCACGCAGCTGCCGGGCCAGGCCCGTCCAGCCGATCAGCGACAGAATCACCGTGATGAGAAAGTAGCGGTGCACCCCGGTAAAGGTCGCCGAGATCGGCGGCAAAGCCGCCGCCAGGGCTGCCCACAGGGGCACAGTGGGGAACGACATGATGATCTCGATCACGCGTTGCATGACGTCGTCGATCACTCCGCCCCAATAGCCGGAGGCCGTCCCCAGGATCGACCCGAACACGATGGTCATGAACACGCCGAGAAGCCCGACCGTCATGGAGATCTGCCCGCCGGTGAGGACGCGAGAGATAATGTCGCGGCCCAGCGAGTCGGCGCCCATCAGGTAGACGCGCTGCCCCTCGGCACCGTAGAGGTGCACATTGGAGTGGAACACGCCCAGCAGCGTGTAGGGATCCCCACGCACAAAGAACTGAATGGGAACCTTCTTGGTATAGTCGACGACAAAGACAAACTTGAAAGCCTTCTCGTCAAGCACCGTGGTCATATCGTAGGTGTAGGGGCGCAGGCCGAGGCGCCCATCCGGGCCGACGAAGGTGATCGGGCTTGGACGCCCAAAGACATAGTCGCGGTCCTGGTAGTTGTAGTCGTTGGACGATAGGAAGGGCGCCAGGGCCACGACAAGGTACATGATCACCAACCCGATGACGCCCGTCATGGCCAGCTTGTTGCGCCGGAAGCGCAAGACCATCAGCTGCCACTGCGAGAGTTGGCCAACCTCGCTGACGGGCTCCCGCACCAGTTCCTCTTCCGGAAGCGCGGTCACACGATCAACCATCGTTCTTTCCTCGTCTCGTCTCGTAGCGTCTACTCGAACTGGATGCGCGGGTCGAGCCAGGCCAGCAGGATATCAGCCAGCAGGTTGCCGACCACGAGCATGACGGCCAGGAACACCAGGAAGGTGCCGGCCAGGTACATGTCCTGCTGCACCAAAGCGCGGAAAAAGATCGCCCCGATGATCGGCAGGTTCAGCACGATGGCTACCACCGTCTGGCCGGAGATAATATTCGGCAGGCTCATGCCAAAGACCATCACCAGCGGGTGTAGCGCGTTGCGCACGGCGTGCTTCCAGATCACGCGCCGCTCCACGAGGCCCTTGGCGCGCGCCGTCT
>JAAZBY010000562.1 GCA_012513595.1 Chloroflexota bacterium | reverse complement strand
GGCGGCGTCGAGTTCTACAACCTGTGCATCGACGGCTGCGCCCTGGCCACCGTGGCCGATTCGTTCGCGGCGCTCGCCCAGCGCATCGAGGGGGAGGGGCGGCTGACCTGGGGTGAGCTCCTAGCCCACCTCGACGCCGACTGGGCCGGCCAGGAGGGCGAGCGCGCCCGCCTGATGATGCGCAGCATCCGCCGCTACGGCTACGGGGGCACCCTGGCCGATGAGTACGCCGTGCGGCTGGCACGGCTCTTCACCGACCTGGTGAAGGAAAAGCCCACCCCCGCGGGGTTCAACCTGATCCCGGGGATCTTTTCCTGGGCCAATACCATCTCGATGGGGCGCACGCTGGGGGCCACGCCCAACGGGCGGCGCCGTGGCGAGCCGATCTCTCACGGGGCCAACCCGGACCCGGGCTTCCGCCCGTACGGCGCCCCCACCGCCATGGCCGTGGCCATCGCGGCCGTCCAGCCGGGCTACGGCAACACCGCCCCGCTGCAGCTGGAGATCGACCCGACTGTGGCGCTGGACCGTTACGGCGAGGAGTACATCGCCGACCTGATCCGCACCCACTTCCGCCTGGGCGGCACGCAGATCAACCTGAACGTGATGGATGCGGAGCAGGTGCTGGCGGCGCACCGTGACCCGTCGCTCTACCCGGACCTGATCGTGCGGGTGACCGGTTTTTCCGCCTACTTTTGCAGTCTGTCGGCCGAGTTCCGTCAGCTGGTGGTGGACCGCATCGTTAGCGCCGGCTGAGGGGGCGCCCGGCGGCGTTGACGGCCGCGGCGCCGGGGAGTACATTCGGGCCGATCGGGTGATGTGCGCGTGAGCGCCTATAGGGAGGATGTCTGCCCGATGGCCAGCCCGACGTTTGAACTGAACCCTGTTGTGCGGATCGCCGTGGGCGCCGTGGGGCGCCCTGGCGAGCGCCTTTTCCTCTTGCAGGCCTCCACCTCAGAGCAGACCGTGACGCTCAAGCTGGAGAAGGAGCAGGTCTATGCCCTGGCGCGCGGCATCGACGAGCTGCTGGAGATCCTGGAGCAGCAGGAGGTGATCGCCACGCCCAGCGGCGAGCCGGCCGAGGCCGACGAGCTGGACCTGGAGGCCCCGCTGGAGCCGGTCTTTGCGGTGTCTCAGATGGGGCTGGCGTTCGACCGCGCCGTGGGGCTCTTGGTGCTGGTGTTGGCTGAGGGCGTGCGCGCCGAAGAGGAAGAGGCCGAAGAGGAGGGCGCCGGCACCGCGCGGCTGTGGGCCACCCCGGCGCAGATGCGCGGCCTGAGCCGGCACGCCCGCGAGGTGGTCGCCGCCGGGCGCCCGGCCTGCCCGCTGTGTGGGCAGCCCATGGGCCCCGGCCACGCCTGCGAGGGGGGCAATGGGCACGGTGCCGCCATCCTAGACTAGGGCGCCGACCCGCCGCCGTTCGCCTGACGACCGTAGTGGGAGCAACTGCTCCAAGGAGGAGCCATGGTCCCGATCACGCGCGACGGTCCCGCGACCGACCGGTTCCGCCCCGTGCCGCTAGCGGGCGGGAGGCCCTATGCGGCGCTGGCCGGGGAGCCCCTGTCCGCAGAGATGCGTGGGGCGGCGGAGCACGCCCCCGAGGGGGACTGCGTCGCCTGGGGGCTGCCCTTTGCCGTGCGGGGCGGCCTGCTCCTGCGCAGCGAGGCCATCGAGGTGCCCCTCGAGCCGCTGACGGCGCGCTGGCTCGTGTTCCTGCACACCTCGGACGTGCGCCCGCTGGAGGCGAACGCGGCGGGGCTCGTCTCTCCGATGCACGGGGAGGGGATGCTCGGCGAGCTGGCCGCCACCTACGTGGTGCGCTATGCCGACGGCAGCAGTGCGTCGCTCCCCGTCCGCCGGCGTTTCCAGATCGGGCCGGTCTGGCGGCGCTGGGGCGTCAACTGCTTTGAGGCGGTCGCGGCGCACAAGCCGCACCCGCTGCCCGCCAACCGCGAACGCCCCGGCCCCGAGTGGGGCGAGGCGGAGACGCGCGCCTCCGCGGGAGACTGGGCCCGCTGGCAGAACTGGCTGTGGGCCTGGGAAAACCCGCACCCCGAGGTGCCCATCGTCGGCCTGCGGCTGGAGCCCGGCATCGGCGTGGTGGTGCTGGCGGGGCTCTCGGCCGGGGACGTCTCCGCGCATCCCCTGCGCTGGGAGGCGCGGCGCAAGGCGATCCTGGCTCTTCCCGAGGGCCTGGCCTGGCAGCCGACGCTCGACGACGACGGGTTACTCGCCCAGGTGCAGATCGACCTGGGGCAGGTTATCTCGGCGCTGCCGCGCCCGGCCTACCCACAGGACGGCTGGGCCGATTCGTACAACAACCAGCTGCCCGAACCCTCGGCGAACGAGCTGATCGTCGAGTACGCCGCACACCCGGACGGCGCCTTCCACCTGTGGGACGGGCGCACCGTGCCGCTGGCGGCCCTGGGCGCGGCGAGCGGCCTCACGCCCGTGGCCCCGGCCGCGCAGCGCGTGACGCTGCGCGCCGT
>JAAZBY010000561.1 GCA_012513595.1 Chloroflexota bacterium | reverse complement strand
GCGAGGCCTCGCGCGTGGTGCAGGCGGTCGGCGTGCACGCGGTGACCGATATTACCGGCTTTGGCCTGCTGGGGCACGGGTCTGAGATGGCCGACCACAGCGGGGTGCGGTTGCGCCTCCTGGCTGGGCGGCTGCCCTTCGTCTCGGGGGCGCTGGCCTATGCAGAGGAGTGGCTGTTCCCGGCGGGCACCTGCAACAACGAGCGCTACTACCAGCGCGAGGTGACCTTTGGCCCGGGGGTGAGCGAGGAGATGCAGCAGCTGCTCTACACGCCAGAGACCTCCGGCGGCCTCCTGATTGCCGTGGGCCCTGAGCGGCTGGGGGCTCTCCTGGCCGGGCTGGAGGATGCCGCGCAGCCTGCCTGGACGGTCGGAGAGGTGCTGGCCGGCCACGGCGTCGAGGTCGCCGGCCGCTGAGGCACCCGGCTGGCTTGACGGTACCGTCTACCAGATGCGATGTGCACGACGTGACTGGTTTGGTATAATGGAGAGGCATATTGGCAAGAGGCCCCATCGCTTCCTTGAGGAGAGCCAATGGCCGAACACGACACGATCCGTGTGATGATTGTCGATGACCATGCCGTCGTACGGGGTGGCCTGGCCGCGTTCCTGTACGCCGCGGACGATCTGGAGCTCGTCGGGGAGGCCGCTAGCGGTGAGGAGGCCGTGCGGCTCTGCCGTCAGTGCCGGCCCGACGTCGTCATTATGGACCTGATCATGCCGGGCATCGACGGTGCCGAGGCCACGCGGGCCATTCGGCAGGCCTGCCCGAACGTCCAGGTGATCGCGCTGACGAGCTTCAAAGAGGAGGACCTCGTGCAGCGGGCCCTGCAGGCCGGCGCCATTGGGTACCTGCTCAAGAACGTCACCTCCGCTGAGCTGGCTGATGCCATCCGCAAGGCGCACCAGGGCCGGCCGACGTTGGCGCCGGAGGCCGCCCAGGCGCTGATCAGGACCGCGGTTCAGCCGCCCCCCCTCGGCCACGACCTGACGGCCCGAGAGCGCGAGGTGCTGGCCCTGATGTGCGAGGGGCTCTCCAACCCCGAGATCGCCGAGCGCATCATCGTGACCAAGTCCACGGTCAAGTTCCACGTGTCCAGCATTCTGTCCAAGTTGCAGGCGGCCACGCGTACCGAGGCGGTGGCGCTGGCCCTGCAGAACAGGCTGGTTGACCCGGGGCCGCGCCAGCCCGGCGACTGGTAGCGGCCGCGCCAACGGCCGCCTTCCTCAACCGAGCCCGATGGCCGCGTGGCGGGTGCCTTCCGCCACGCTTTCCCTTGGAGAGGAGCCATGCAGTTTCGGCCCTATGACCCCGAGCGCGACAACGAGGCCATCCACCGCATCTGGCGTGAGGTCGGCTGGATCGAGGCCGGCAAGGAGGAGCCGCTGGACCACGCCATCCTGGCGGCCCGCACCATGGTCGCGGAGCTGGAGGGCAGTGCCGAGTGCGCCGTCCTCAGCGCGCGAGGAGACCTGCAGTATCTCGACGAACGCCTGTCCTTTGCCGGGTTGACGGGCGTGGCGACGAGCCGCGTGGCCCGCCGTCAGGGGCTGGCGCGTCGCCTGGCGGCCCTGAGGGTAGCCCTCGACGCCGCCGACGGCGTGCAGGTGCACGGACTGGGGATGTTCGAGCAGGGCTTCTACAACCCCTTGGGCTACGGCACCGGCCCCTACGAACGCTGGGTCAAGTTCGATCCCGCGCATCTCCTGGTGTCGGCGCACGCGCGAGTTCCGCGGCGCCTTGGCCCGGACGATTGGGAGGCGATCCACGCCGCCCGCCTGCGCCGCCTGCGCGTACACGGCTCGGTAAACCTGTACCACCCGGGCGCCACGCGCGGCGAACTGATCGAGACGGACAACGGCTTTGGCCTCGGCTACGGCGATGGCCCGGGCGGCGCCCTATCGCACTATCTGTGGTGCGGTGCCAAGGACCTCGGCCACGGACCGTATACCGTCTACTGGCTGGCCTATGAGACCCGCGAGCAGTTCCTGGAACTGATGTCGCTGCTCAAGGGCCTGAGCGACCAGGTCCACCTTGTGCAGTTCGAAGAGCCGGCCGGCATCCAGCTGCAGGACCTCGTGGCCCAGCCGCGCAAGGACGAGCGCGTGAGCAGAGCCTCGCGCTTCGAGGCCGGCGTGAGCGCCCACGCCTACTGGCAGATGCGCATCTGCGACCTGCCCGCCTGCCTGGCCAAGACACACCTGGCCGGTCAGCCGGTACGCTTCCACCTGCGGCTGGAGGACCCCATCGCCGAGCAGCTCGGCCCCGAGGCGCCCTGGCGCGGCATCGGCGGCGACTATGTCGTCGAGCTGGGGCCCCAGTCCGGCGCCGAGCCGGGCTGTGACCCGTCGCTCCCGACTCTGGAGGCCACGGTCAACGCCTTTACACGGCTGTGGCTGGGCGCGCGCCCTGCCTGGGGGCTGGCCTTCACCGACTCTCTGCGCGGCCCCACGTCGCTCGTGGACGGGCTGGATCGCCTGGTGCGGGTACCCGTCCCGCACATGGACTGGGACTTTTAGCCGCGCAACGGGGCGGTCCGGGTGTTGCGCGTGGCGGCGCGGTACGCTACACTCGCCTCTATGCGTTGGCGCCGCGGCGCACGTCTCGCGGTTGGCGACATGGACGATAGGGAGGCAGGGATGCTCGTGAACGCGACCAAGAAACGGATGCAGGAAGGCCAGCTGGCCCTGGGCCTGACCATTACCATGGGCGCTGCCCTGGCGGGCAAGGCCTGTGCGCTGGCCGGCTTTGACTTTGTTATGGTGGACAACCAGCACGGCAACTTTGGCGATGACGCCAACCAGGCGGCCTTTGATGCCATCGCCCTGGGCGGGGCCATGCCGGCCATCCGCGTGCAGGAGAACAACTATTACACCATCGGCCGCGCCCTCGACCGCGGAGCCCTGGGCATCATCGTGCCGATGGTCAACAGCGTGGAGGACGCCCGCGAGGTGGTGCGTGCCTGCAAGTACCCGCCGCAGGGCGGGCGCTCCTTCGGGCCCTTCGGCACCGAGCACCTTGGCAGCGACTATGCAGCGCGCATCAACGACGAGGTCTATGTGGCCGTGCAGATCGAGACGATCCGCGCCGTCGAGCGCGCCGAGGAGATCCTCTCCGTCGAGGGGATCGATGGCTGCTGGATCGGGCCGGCCGACCTGGGCCTGTCGATGGGGGTCGACCTGAACACGGCCGAGGGCAAGAGGGCCCATTCGGCGGCCATCCAGCGCGTGCTGGAGATCTGCCAGCGACTGGGCAAGGTCCCCGGCATCGCGGCCCGCAGCTGGAACGCCAAAGAGTTCGCTGACATGGGCTTCCGCTACATCACCGTCGGCAGCGACATGATCCTCATGTCCACCATGTGCCAGCAGGTGATCAAAGACATTCGCGGCTAGCCAGGCGACAGGGGCGCGCTGCAGCGCGCCGTTCCGATCGACATAAGCGACCGCCCGGGACTCTCGTAGGCCTGGGCGGTCGCTCGCGTCTGGCTACTTGCTGAGCTCGGCCAGGAGCATGCAGAAGGCGCGTTTGCCCTTTCCCCACTGCGACAGCGACAGGAACTCGTTCGGCGCGTGCGCCCCGCCCGCCGGCAGCCCAAAGCCGAGGGTCACCGCGCTTACGCCCAGGTGCTCGCGGAGCAGGGGCAGGGCGCCCACCGACCCTCCTGAGCGCAGGCGGTAGGGACGCCGCGAGGCCAGGCGCTCGAGGACGCGCTCTGCGGCAAGGAGCGAGGGCTCGTCCTCCGGAACCAAGTAGGGGTCCGATGAGCCGGCCAGCGCCTCCAGGCGCACGCGGGCAAAGGAGGGCGCATGGCGCTCGACGTGGGCCCGCAGGGTCTCCACGATGCGATCGGGGCGTTGGCCGGGCACCAGGCGGCAGGTGATCTTGGCGTGGGCGGAGGCGGGGATGACCGTCTTGACGCCGGTTCCCTGGTAACCGCCCCAGATGCCGTTCACCTCGAGGGTGGGGCGCGCCCAGTTGCGCTCCTGGGGGGTGTAGCCGCGCTCGCCAACCAGGGCGCGCAGGCCAGCCCGCTTCTGCAGGGCCAGCGTCTCGTCCGGCGCGGCGGCGATAGCCTGGCGCTCGGACGCCGTTGGCGGGATTACGTCGTCGTAAAAGTGGTCCACGGCGATGTGCCCGTCGACGCTGATCATGGAGGCCAGCAGGCCGGCCAGCACGTGGATCGGGTTCGGGGCCACCCCCCCTGCCAGGCCGGAGTGCAGGTCGGTGTCGGCGGTCTGCACGTGGAGTTCCACGGCGGCCAGCCCCCGCGTGCCGACGCCAAGGGAGGGTTCGTCCTCGTCCACCTGGCTGCCATCGGTGCAGATGGCCATGTCGCAGGCGAGCAGGTCTTGTGCCATCACCAGGACCTGCTCAAGGTTGGGGCTGCCCACCTCCTCCTCACCCTCGAACAAGAACTTGACGTTTACCGGCAGCCTCCCGGAGGTCTGCAGCCAGGCCTCGCAGGCCAGGATGGGCAGCAGCAGGTTGCCCTTCATGTCGTCGGCGCCGCGCGCGACCAGACGGCCGTCGCGCACGGTCGGGTCGAACGGGGGCGAGGTCCACTCGGACAGGGGATCGGCCGGCTGCACATCGTAATGCCCGTAAAAGAGGACGACCGGCTGCCCCGGCGCGCCGAGCCACTCGCCGTACACCACGGGGTGCCCGGCGGACTCGAGCAAGCGCACGCCGTCGAGGCCGGCCGCCCGCAGGCGCCCGGCGATCCAGTCTGCGGCAGCGCGGACGTCGGAGCCGTGGGCCGGGTCCGCGGAGATGCTCGGAATGCGGAGGAGGCTCACGAGCTCGGCAAGGTGCTGGTTCGCGTACTGGTCGAGGTGACGCTGTAGTTCTTTCATGGGTGTCTCCTTCGGCGAGGGCGCGCTGCTACGGCGCGAGTATATGGCGGCACGACCGCCGGAGTCAAAGACCGCCGGGGCGACGGAGTGCGCCGCGCCCGCGCGGCGGAGCATTCCGTTGACACCCTCCAGCCCATGCCCTATAATCCGATGTGAGGTGTTCGGCGGTCCGCTGCCAGGCGGGCCTGATGGCCTGCTGCGGGCAGGACGAACGCAGGTATCCCCTCTATTGATGGCAACCCGACGATAGCGCGTCGCGTCTCGGTTCTTTGTGGCGCATGTGAGACCGTCAACGGGGCGTCATGCTTCACCACAGCACTATGGATAGACTAGCGCACGCGCCTGGACGCTTGCGGCGTCCATCGCCCCCGACGGATGGCCAGCATTTCCTCTACCGTCCGCTTCCTCATCCCGATGACGCGTTTCACGGTCGCCGTGTGCGCAGGAATGCCGGCGCGCGCCGCCGCGGCCGGCCAAGCCCTGGGCCGTGTGCCGCAGACGGCCATGGGTCCGAGCGCGCCGACCGGCGCAGCGAGGAAAGGAGGTCCCACCCCGTCAATCGGCCAAGGTGGTGATCAGTAGGCTCGAGATGCCGTGACGCTCCGATTCTGACATGGTCAATGCAGAAAGGGAAAGCATGAACAGCATTACGCGCCGCGACTTCCTGCGCATATCCAGCCTGACGGCTGCAGCGACGCTGGCGGTCGCCTGCACGCAGCCGGCTACCCCCGCCGCGCCGTCCAAAGCGCCCGCAGCGCCGGCGGC